>JAEUPE010000169.1 GCA_016790435.1 Rubrivivax sp.
CGGCGCTCGTCGCGGAACTTGGTCTGGATGTGATAGAAGTTTCGCGGCAGTTGCTTGTAGCTCTTCAGCTCCTGGCGCGCGATGTCGGTCATCACCTCTTCGCTTGTGGGCTGGATGACGAAGTCGCGCTCGTGCCGGTCCTTGACGCGCAGCAGTTCGGGGCCCATCTTCTGGAAGCGGCCGGTCTCCATCCAGAGCTCGGCCGGCTGGACGACAGGCATGAGCAACTCGATGGCGCCGGCGCGGTTCATTTCCTCGCGGACGATGGCCTCGACCTTGCGGATGACGCGCAGCCCCAGCGGCATGTAGTTGTAGATGCCGGCACCCAGGCGCTTGATCATGCCGGCGCGAACCATCAGCTTGTGGCTGATGACCTCGGCGTCGGCGGGCGCCTCTTTCAGCGTGGAGACAAAGGTCTGGGAGGCTTTCATCGTGCGGCGGTGATGCGCGCTCACGCGCGGATGTGTCCGCACCGGGCGCCATGGAGGCGGCGCTCGCCGGGCCTCTGTGCAGCAGCCCCCGGCTTCAGGGGCCTCGTGTGGTGCGGGTTAGCGAGGGTTCGCGTGCCGCACGACGCCGGTGCAATAATGAAATCAGTCAAAATTTGGGGTTTGATTATGCTCGACAGGGACGGCTTCAGGCCGAACGTCGGCATCGTCCTCCTGAACTCTCGCAACCAGGTCTTCTGGGGCAAGCGGCTCAGAACACATTCCTGGCAGTTCCCCCAAGGGGGTATCAAGCACGGCGAATCGCCCGAACAGGCGATGTACCGTGAACTGCACGAGGAGGTTGGCCTGCGTCCGGAGCACGTGCAGATCCTGGCACGCACCCGCGACTGGCTGCGCTACGAGGTGCCGGAGCAATACATCCGGCGCGATGCTCGTGGCCACTACAAGGGGCAGAAGCAGATCTGGTTCCTGCTGCGCCTCGTCGGGCGCGACAGCGACATGAACCTGCGCGCCACCGACCATCCGGAGTTCGACGCCTGGCGCTGGAACGACTACTGGGTGCCGCTGGACGTGGTGATCGAGTTCAAGCGCGGCGTCTACGAGATGGCATTGACGGAGCTGGCGCGCTACCTGCCGCGCACCAACCACCACAACCGCTTCCTGCGCGCAGGTCTGCGCGCTCAGCGACACGACGGCGCGCCGCCGGGAGCAGCCCTGCCTCGTGACGAAGGGCTGGCCAACGACTGACGGGCGGTCACACCAGCACGAGATTCGTGCGGTGGATCATCTCCGGCTCGTTGGCATAGCCGAGCAGCGCCTCGATCTGCGACGAGGGCTTGCGCGAGACCAGGCGGGCCTCTGCCGCAGAGTAGTTCGCAAGGCCGCGCGCGATCTCACGGCCCTTCGCATCGCGCACAGCAATGACATCGCCGCGCACGAAGTCGCCCTGCACCTCGACGATGCCGATGGGCAGCAGGCTCTTGCCCTCGTCCAGCACCTTGGCAGCGGCGCCCGGGTCCACGATGACCGCGCCGCGGAGCTGAAGGTGATCGAGCATCCACTGCTTGCGCGCGGCCATCTTGGCGGTCGTGGCCGTGAGCTGAGTGCCGATTCGCTCGCCTTCGGCCAGGCGCAACAGCACGTCGCGCTCGCGGCCCCACGCGATCACCGTGCTCGTGCCGCTGCGCGCCGCCCGCTTGGCGGCGAGCACCTTGGTGAGCATGCCACCGCGACCGATGCCCGAGCCAGCACCGCCCGCCATCGTTTCGAGCGATGGATCACCGGCCGTTGCCTCGTCGATGAGACACGCAGCGGGATCCTTGCGCGGATCGGCCGAGTACAGGCCCCGCTGGTCCGTGAGGATCACGTAGGCATCGGCATCCACGAGATTGGCGACGAGTGCCCCCAACGTGTCGTTGTCACCGAACTTGATCTCGTCGTTGACGACCGTGTCGTTTTCGTTGATCACCGGGATGACCTTCAGTGACAGCAAGGTCAGCAGCGTCGAGCGCGCGTTCAGGTAGCGCTCGCGGTCGGCCAGATCGGCATGGGTGAGCAGCACCTGTGCACTGTGCAGGCCATGCCGCGCGAGGCTCGTCTCGTACATCTGCGCCAGGCCCATCTGGCCGACGGCCGCGGCTGCCTGCAGTTCTGGCAATTCCCGGGGCCGAGTCGTCCAACCCAGCCGCTTCATGCCCTCCGCGACGGCCCCGCTGCTGACCATCACGAGCTCGCGCCCCTGCAGCGCCAGTGCGGCCAGTTGGCGCGCCCAGTTGCCGATCGCCTCGGCATCGACGCCGCGGCCCTCGTTCGTGACGAGGCTGGAGCCGACCTTGATGACGATGCGACGGGCGGCGTGAAGCACGCTAGGCATGGGCGACCTCGCCATCCGCGCCGCCTGCACCATCGGGCCCGCGATCGAACCGGGGGTCGGGCAGGGGCTTCTCCTTCACCTGCTGCGCGATGTGGCGATAGATCGCCTCGGTGAGCGGTTGCAGCCCTTCGCGCGCCAACGCCGAGATCGAGAACACGGGACCCTTGAACCGCAGGCGCCGGACATAGTCCTTGACGCGGCGCTCGCGCTCTTCCGGTGGCACGACGTCGAGCTTGTTGAACACCAGCCAGCGCGGCTTCGCCGCAAGCTGGGGGTCGTATTTCTTCAACTCGGCCACGATGGCTCGGGCCTGCTGCACAGGATCGACGCCCTCGTCGAACGGCGCTGCGTCGACGATGTGCAGCAAGAGTCGCGTGCGCTGCAGGTGGCGCAGGAACTGGTGGCCGAGCCCGGCACCCTCGCTCGCCCCCTCGATGAGGCCGGGAATGTCGGCGACGACGAAGCTCTGCTCCGGGCCCACGCGCACGACTCCAAGATTTGGATGCAACGTGGTGAAAGGGTAGTCGGCGATCTTCGGGCGCGCATTCGAGATGGCGGCGATCAGAGTGCTCTTGCCGGCGTTGGGCATGCCCAGCAAGCCGACGTCGGCCAGCACTCGAAGTTCAAGCTTGAGCTTCTTCGCTTCGCCCGGCCAGCCCGGGGTCTTCTGGCGCGGAGAGCGATTGGTGCTGCTCTTGAAGTGCAGGTTGCCAAAGCCGCCATCGCCACCCTTGGCGAGGATGGCGCGCTGACCGTGTTCCAGCAGTTCGACCAGGACCTCGCCTTCCTCGGCATCGCGGACGATGGTCCCTACCGGCATGCGCAGGTCGATATCGGGACCGGCCGCGCCGAACTGGTCGGAGCCGCGACCGGCTTCCCCACTGCGGGCCTCATGTCGGCGTGCGTAGCGATAGTCGATGAGCGTGTTGATATTCCGGTCGGCGACCGCCCAGACGCTGCCGCCGCGCCCGCCGTCACCCCCGTTGGGACCTCCGAAGGGAATGAACTTCTCTCGCCGGAAGCTGACGCAACCTGCCCCCCCGTGGCCCGCGGCCACGTCGATCACCGCTTCGTCGACGAATTTCATGCTGGATGGTACCGAGCGGGCTCGCTGGGTCGAGCACCGCGGGAGCCAAAAAGGACGAAGCCCCGGCCAAGCGGGGCTTCGCGCAGGAGCGAAGTGGTCGCTCAGGCCGGCTGCACGCTCACCGTCTGGCGATTCAGTGCACCCTTGACTTCGTACTTCACCGCGCCGTCCACGAGCGCGAAAAGCGTGTGGTCGCGGCCGAGACCGACATTGGAGCCCGGGTGGAACTTCGTGCCACGTTGGCGCACGAGGATCGACCCCGCACTCACCTGTTGGCCACCAAAGACCTTGACACCGAGCATCTTCGGCTGGGAATCACGGCCGTTGCGGGTGGAACCGCCGCCCTTCTTCTGTGCCATGGTTACCGCTCCCTCAGGCGTTGATCGAGCTGATCGCCAACTCGGTGTACTGTTGGCGGTGCCCGCCGTGCCGCTGATAGTGCTTGCGACGGCGCATCTTGAAGATGCGCACCTTGTCGTGCTTGCCGTGAGCTACGACTGTAGCCTTGACACTCGCACCCGCGACCCAGGGAGCACCGACCTTCAACTCGGCGCCGCTGCCGACAGCGAGCACCCGGTCGATGACAACTTCCTGGCCCACGTCCGCAGCAATCTGTTCTACCTTGATCTTCTCGCCGGCAGCAACCTTGTATTGCTTGCCACCGGTGCTTATGACCGCGTACATGTGTGACCTCGTTCAGTGAATGCTGCTTCCCAGGTGGTGCCCCACGCACTCGAAGCAGCCTTTCAGTATAGCACTGCGGACCCCGGGCCAGGCCGCCCTTTCCCGGCGCCTCTGCGCAATCCAGGTCGTCACGGGCCGGTTCCTATAATTCAAGGTTCTGAAACCGGCCTGCCGCGTGATCGAGACCCCCGCATCCAAGCCCGCCGTCGCGGACCCGGTCGAACTGGCAATGCTGGAGGTCGACGCGCTCATCCGTCAACGCTTGGCCTCGCGGGTGGCGCTGATCGACCAGATCTCAGGCTACATCGTCAATGCAGGTGGCAAGCGCATCCGGCCCAGGCTGGTGCTGCTCTTCGCCGAGGCCTTCGGCTGCCATGGCCCGGAGCGGCTCGAGCTCGCTGCGATCGTGGAATTCATCCACACGGCGACGCTGCTTCACGACGACGTTGTCGACGAGTCGGCGCTGCGCCGAGGCCGCGCGACTGCGAATGCCACGTTCGGCAACGCCGCCAGCGTGCTGGTCGGCGATTTCCTCTACTCGCGCGCCTTCCAGATGATGGTCTCGGTTGATCGCATGCGGGTGCTCGAAGTGCTGGCTGATGCCACCAATGTGATCGCCGAGGGCGAGGTGCTGCAGCTGATGAACATGCATGACCCCGATCTCTCTGTCGAGGACTATCTGCGCGTCATCCGCTACAAGACGGCCAAACTATTTGAGGCGAGCGCCCGCCTGGGGGCCGTGCTGGGTGGTGCGGACGCGGCGATGGAGGAGTCTTGCGCCGACTATGGCCGCTGCCTGGGCACTGCGTTCCAGCTCGTCGACGACCTCCTTGACTACGAGGGCGACACTGCCGCGCTCGGAAAGAACGTCGGCGACGATCTTCGCGAAGGCAAGCCGACGCTCCCCTTGTTGCTCGCCATGGAGCGAGCAACGGCCGATGAACGCGAATTCATTCGCCGCGCCATTGAAGAAGGCGAACAACAGCGCCTGCCCGAGATACTCGCTGTGGTGCGGCGAACAGGCGCTCTCGAGGCCACCCGGGCGGCTGCCCAGCAGGAAGCCGACAAGGCGCGGGCGCGGGCGCTGGCACTGCCTCCGTCGAGGGCTCGCGAGGCTCTGATAGACTTATGTGTTCGATCGGTGCACAGGTCCTCCTGACCTGCGCGACGCCGGACGCTCGAGGCCTGTGACGGCCTTCCTGCGACAGGCGATCCAGTTCCGATTCGGGGTGTAGCTTAGCCTGGTAGAGCGCTACGTTCGGGACGTAGAGGCCGGAGGTTCGAATCCTCTCACCCCGACCATCCTTGCCTGGAGGTCGGCCTTTTCAGGAGCACTGCTCCTAGCGTTGCCGCAAAGTGGCGAAGAATGCGCGCGCCGCCCTCCCCCGGGGCCGTTTACACCTTGGGGTGGATCGGCGATGATGCTCTGTCCATGACGATGCAGACCTGAATCGCCCCGATGGCCGCCGAGACAATCGTCGAATCGCCCCCTTCGACCCTCTCGGGCGTCGCGCGGGTCCTGGTCAACGCCGGCAAGCTCAACGCCAAGACCGCCGAAGAGCTCAACAAGAGCGCGCGCGAGCGCAAGAGCAGTTTCGTTGCCGCCGTCATCAGCGGCGGGGCGATGAAGTCCGACGAACTCGCGCACACGCTGTCCACGGCGCTGGCGCTGCCGCTCGTGGATCTCGCGGCAGTCGATCTGCAGAAGCTCCCGCGCAACCTCGTCGATCCCAAGATCGCGAACCAATACCAGCTCATCGTGCTGGGCAAGCGCGGCAACCGCCTGTTCATCGGAGCCGCCGACCCCACCGACCAGGAGGCGGTCGAGCGCATCAAGTTCGCCACCCAACTGACGCCAGAGTGGGTGATCGTCGAGTACGACAAGCTGGCGCGCGAACTCGAGGCCCAGGGCACCTCTGCCAACGAGGTGCTCGAGTCGCTGGCCACGGCCGACTTCGACTTCGACGTCACCGAGGAAGACGCTGCCGCCACCGAGGGCGCGGAAGTCACGGCCGAAGTCGAAGATGCGCCGGTCGTCCGCTTCCTGCAGAAGATGCTGATCGACGCCATCAACCTGCGCGCGTCGGACCTGCATTTCGAGCCATACGAGTACAACTACCGCGTTCGCTTCCGTGTCGATGGCGAACTGCGCGAGATCACCCAGCCGCCACTCGCCATCAAGGACAAGCTCGCCTCGCGCATCAAGGTCATCAGCCGGATGGACATCGCCGAGAAGCGGGTCCCACAAGACGGCCGCATGAAGCTGAAGTTCGGCACGAAGGCCATCGACTTCCGCGTCAGCACGCTGCCCACCCTCTTCGGCGAGAAGGTGGTCATCCGGATTCTCGACAGCAGCAGTGCGAAGCTCGGCATCGAGGCGCTGGGCTACGAGAAGATCGAGAAGGACCGCCTGATGGTCGCGATCCAGCGCCCCTATGGCATGGTGCTCGTCACGGGTCCCACGGGCAGCGGCAAGACGGTCTCCCTGTACACCTGTCTCAACATCCTGAACCAGCCGGGCGTCAACATCGCCACGGTGGAGGATCCGGCGGAAATCAACCTTCCCGGCATCAATCAGGTGAATGTGAACGACAAGGCCGGGCTGACGTTCGCCGCCGCGCTGAAGGCGTTCCTGCGGCAGGACCCCGACATCATCATGGTCGGCGAGATCCGTGATCTCGAGACCGCTGACATCGCCATCAAGGCCGCACAGACAGGCCACATGGTGATGAGCACGTTGCACACCAACGACGCCCCGACGACGCTCACCCGCCTCATGAACATGGGTGTCGCACCATTCAACATCGCGGCCAGCATCCTGCTCATCACGGCGCAGCGCCTGGCACGGCGCCTGTGCGAAGCATGCAAGAAGCCCGCCGAGTACCCACGCGAGTCGCTGCTCAAGGCTGGCTTCCTGGCCGAAGAATTGGACGGCAACTGGAAGCCCTATCGCGCTGTCGGATGCTCAGCCTGCAACAACGGATACAAGGGCCGTGTCGGTCTTTACCAGGTGATGCCCATCACCGAGGCCATCCAGAAGATCATCCTCACCGAAGGCACGGTGATGGACATCGAGCGTCAGGCCAAGGCCGAAGGCGTTCGCGACCTTCGCCAGTCGGGTCTGGTCAAGGTCCGCGCTGGCGTGACCACGCTCGAAGAGGTGATCACGGTCACCAACGAATAGCGAAGCGCCAGGCGCACCACCCGCAACCCTTCTCGTCCAAAGCACCCACCCATGGCAACTGCAGCATTGGCCAAATCCTCGAAGGACGCCATCTTCGAGTGGGAAGGCAAGGACAAGAACGGCAAGATCGTTCGTGGCGAGATCCGGGCCGGTGGCGAAGCCGTGGTGAGCGCCAGCCTTCGCCGTCAGGGCATCCTGGTCAACAAGATCAGGAAGCGGCGCACCAGCGGCGGCCGCGCCATCAAGCAGAAGGACATCGCGATCTTCACGCGCCAGCTGGCGACGATGATGAAGGCCGGCGTGCCGCTTCTGCAAGCGTTCGACATCGTCGCCCGAGGCGCCACCAACCCGCGCATGACGAAGCTGCTCAACGACATCCGCAGCGATGTCGAGACGGGCACGAGCCTGAGTTCGGCCTTCCGCAAGCACCCGCTGCACTTCGACTCTCTCTATTGCAATCTGGTCGAGGCCGGCGAGGCGGGCGGCATCCTGGAGGCGCTGCTCGACCGGTTGGCGCTCTACCAGGAGAAGACGCTGGCCATCAAGCAGAAGATCAAGTCGGCGCTGATGTATCCGATCGCCGTCGTCGTCGTGGCCTTCGTGGTGCTGACCGTGATCATGATCTGGGTCATTCCGGCGTTCGAGGAAGTCTTCAAGTCCTTCGGCGCCGACTTGCCGGCCCCGACGATGTTCGTGATCACCCTGTCGAAGTTCTTCGTCAGCTACTGGTGGGCCATCTTCACGATCCTCTTCGGCGGCCTGTGGTTCTTCTTCGAGAGTTGGAAGCGCTCCGAGAAGATGCAGAAGTCGATGGACAGGCTGCTGCTGAAGCTTCCGGTCTTCGGTGACCTCATCAACAAGTCGGTCATCGCTCGCTGGACGCGGACGCTTTCGACCATGTTCGCCGCGGGCGTGCCGCTGGTCGAAGCGCTCGACTCCGTCGGCGGCGCGTCGGGCAATGCCGTCTACGCGGAGGCCACCGAGCAGATCCAGAAGGATGTCTCCACGGGCTCTGCGCTGACAACGGCAATGACATCCACGGGCATCTTCCCGACGATGGTGTTGCAGATGGCCGCGATTGGCGAGGAGTCCGGCTCGCTCGACCATATGCTGGCCAAGGCGGCCGAGTTCTACGAGGAAGAAGTCGACGAGATGGTCAAGGGCCTGTCCAGCCTGATGGAGCCCTTCATCATCGTCATCCTGGGCGTGCTCATCGGTGGCATCGTGATCTCGATGTACCTGCCGATCTTCAAGCTGGGCGCCGTCGTCTGATGCCTCTCGCCGGAGCCTCCGGCGCTGCCGTCCCGGCAGCGGACTGGGTGGTCCTGCTCCTGTCGCCCTGGGCCCTGGCGCTCTTCGGGCTGTGTGTCGGGAGCTTTTTGAACGTCGTCGTGCACCGCCTGCCTATGATGTACATGCGCGGGTGGTGGGCCTTCGACATCGCCGAGTTCGCGCTTTCGGACAAGCGCAGCTGGCGCTCCGCCTTCGGCGCCAGGGCCGAGCCACCGCGAGAGCTTGCAGCCGCTGCCTCTGCCGTCCACCGCCAGATCGAGGCCAGCACACCGCTGTCGCTCGCAAGGCCGCGCTCCCGTTGCCCACATTGCGGGCACACCTTGCGAGCGAGCGAGAACATCCCGATCCTGAGCTGGCTTGCGCTGCGAGGCCGCTGCTCGGCCTGCAAGGCGCCGATCGGGCTGCGCTATCCGCTGGTCGAGGGCGCGACCGCTCTCCTTTTTGCCTTGGTGGCCCTCGTGCATGGGGCGAGCTGGCAGACGCTGATCGGGTGCATCGCCGTGGCGCTGCTCGTCGCGATGGCACTGATCGACCTCGACTACACCCTTCTGCCCGACAGCCTGACCATCCCGCTCGTCGTCATCGGGCTCATCGCGGCCGCGGCCGGGGTGTCGATCGTGCCGTGGCGCGATGCCGCGATCGGCGCGCTTGCCGGGTACGGCGTGCTGTGGGCGCTGGGCGCCACCTGGGCGGTGCTGTTCCGCAAGCCGAATGCAATGGCCGAAGGCGACATGAAGATGCTTGCTGGGCTTGGTGCGCTGCTCGGTTGGCAGGCCTTGCCCGGCATCCTGCTCGTATCGGCCGGCGTGGGCTCGGTGATCGGCATCGGCCTCATCGCCTTCCGTCAGCACCGACGCGAGACGCCCATCCCCTTCGGCCCCTACCTGGCGCTGGCTGGATTGGCGGCCCTGTTGATGCGCGAGCGCTTCGTCACACTGGCCGAGGACATGTTGCCCTTCCTGGGCGGTTGATACCGTGCCTGCCCTGCAGCGTTTCGGGCTCACCGGCGGCATCGGCAGCGGCAAGAGCACCGTGGCGCGCGTGCTCGTCGAGTGCGGCGCGCACCTCGTGGACACCGATGCCATCGCCAGAGCGCTCACCTTGGCCGGCGGCGCCGGCATCGCCCCGGTGGCCGCCGCGTTCGGCGCCGATGTCATCGGGGCCGACGGCGCGCTCGATCGCGAACGCATGCGCGCTCTCGTCTTCGCCGATCCGGCCGCCAAGAGGCGCCTTGAGGGCATCCTTCATCCGCTCATCGGGCAGCGTGCAGCCGAGCAGGCTGCAGCGGCCGCGGCCGGCCAACCGGTGGTCTTCGACGTGCCCCTGCTGGCCGAGTCGCGACACTGGCGCGAGCGCGTGCAGCGCATCGTCGTCGTCGATTGCAGCGAGGCCACGCAGGCCGCGCGAGTCGCCGCGCGTCCAGGTTGGACGCTCGAGGCGGCGCGAAACGTCATTGCCCAGCAGGCGCCGCGCGCCGCACGCCGGGCGATCGCCGACGCGGTGATCCACAACGAGAACGTCACGCTCGATGCACTGGCCAACGAAGTCCGCCAGCTGTATCGAACCTGGGGCTCGGGCTGAGTCCCCGACGCGGGTCCCACGGGGCCTGTGAAACAATCCGGTGGTCGTCTTCGCGCCGGGCTACCCGCGCTCGCGCTCCTGCCGTCCGCCTGCCTTGGTCCTGTACGAGTACCCCTTCCACGAGGGCATCCGCACGATGCTGCGGCTCGAGCACCTGTTCGAGCGGCTGGACCTGCTGGCTGCGCGCGAAGCGCCGGTCGACCATCACTTCGCGCTCGCCACGATCTTCGAGATCATGGATGTCGCCTCGCGCGCCGACCTGAAGAGCGACCTGCTCAAGGAACTCGACCGGCACCGTCTGCTCCTGCAGGGCTACCGCGGCCATCCCGGCGTGGATGCCCCCTCTCTCGACCAATGGCTCGCACGGCTCGAGCAGTCCTTTGCCGGCCTCAACCAGTTGCAGGGCAAGGCCGGTCAGGCGCTGGCGGGCAACGATTGGCTCATGAGCATTCGAAGCCGCATCAGCATCCCCGGTGGAACCTGCGCCTTCGACCTGCCGGCGTATCACGCCTGGCAGCAACGGCCACCACAGATGCGGCGCGACGATCTCGCCATGTGGATCGGCACGCTCGAACCGCTGGCCGTGGCGCTGCGCGTGCTGCTCGGCCTGCTGCGCGACAGCGGGCGCGCGCAGCGCATGATCGCCCCGGGGGGCCAATACCAGCAGAGCCTGCCGCAGGGCAAGACCTATCAACTGCTGCGCGTGCACTTCGACGAGGCCGACGGCCTGGTACCCGAGATCAGTGGCCACCGGCTGCTGGTCTCCATCCGCTTCATGCGGCCCGATGGCGAGGGGCGGCTGCGCTCAGCCACGGCCAACACGACGTTCGAGCTGACACTCTGCGCCTGAATGCGGGCAGGGGCACGAACCATGAACACCCCGGCCGCGCCACGCCTCGTCCCCTGCCCGACCTGCGGCACGCCGAGCCCTTTCGCTCCGAGCAACCGCTGGCGGCCCTTCTGCTCCGAGCGCTGCCGCAGCGCCGATCTCGGCGCCTGGGCAAGCGAGCGCTTCCGGGTGCCGGCCGAGTCACCACCCGATTCGCCGCACGACGCAGCCTCCGATGCGGGTGAACCTCCGGGGCACCTGCCTCGGCATTGATGCCGTTCGGGCGGCTCAGTCGCTCAGCGTGCGCAGGAACGCCACGAGGTCGGCCGCCTGATCGGGCCGCAGGTTCAGGCGGCGAAGGATGCGCTCGCCGTCCACATGCAGCCGCTCCTCATCGAGGAGATCGTAGTGACGAACGACCTCTTCGAGCGTCGCGAGGCTGCCGTTGTGCATGTACGGGGCCGTGCGCGTGAGCTGCCGCAACCCAGGCACGCGGAACTCGCCGAAGTGCCGCGGTTCGATCTTCAGATGGCGGGTCAGCAGCGCGCGCGGGTCGGCCTCTGCACCGACATCGTTGAACGGACCGAGCCGGTTCAGGTAGCTCGTAAGCAGCTTCGAGAGCCCGCCGTGGCGCCCCGCATCCACCCCGCCGGCAACAAAGAAGGGCACGCCGATGTCGGCGAATTCGTCGTTGGTGAAGGCCGGGCCGGCATGGCAGACGCTGCAGCGCGCCTCGCCGATGAAGAGGCGCAGTCCCCGCTGCGCAGCCAGCGGGTAACGCGCTGCGCCTTGTGAGTCACCGCGAACGACCGCGTCGCGGAAGTGGTCGAAGGCCGTGCGTGGCGAGCGCAGCGTGGCCTGGTAGGCGGCCAGCGCCTTCGCCACCTGCACGACCAGTTCGAGATCGTCCCGCGGCGTAGGCGCGCCGAAAGCCGCCTGGTGTGCCGCCCTGCGCAACGGGTCGTCGCGCACGCGTTGCGCCACATCTTCCAGGCGCATGTTCATCTCGCGCGGATCGACCAGCGGGGCCAGGCTTGCTGCCCACAAGGAGTCATGCGCGCCATCCCATCCGAACCAGCGACGGTCGGCCACGTCGAGCAGCGAAGGCGTATTGCGCACGCCGGCCCCGCGCCCTTCCGCCAGCGTGCGACCGTCATGGAAGGCGCGGAGAGGGTCGTGGCAGGTCGCGCAGGATAGGCGCCCGTCGGCCGACAAGGCGGGGTCGCCGAAGAGGCGCCGGCCATAGGCTACCGCGGCCGGTTCCGGCATCCAGCGATTGGACGCATCGCGAGGGCGTGGCGGCGGCCACGGGCCGAACGCCGCAATGGCCTCTCGCTCCGATGCCGTGAAGTCGAGCAAGCCCCGTGCTCCTCCCTGCGATGGCCCAGCCCCGCTGGCGAGACCGATCATCGCGCCCCCGAGCGCGAGGACAAGAGCGCGAATCAGGGCAACTGGACCGACTGCCGCAGCCACGTCCGTTCGCTGCCGTTCTCAACCTCGATCGCCAGTTCCCAGCGCCCGGCCATGTGCCACAACAGGCCTTCGGCGCGCCATCGGCCGTCACCAAGCGGCTTGACGCTCGGCCGGTAGTTCATGCCATGGCGATGCTCCGGCATCGTCGCGTCGACCCTCAGCACACGGGCCGCCGCTGGGCAGAGGTGCAGAAGCAGGGCAAATGGGCGGCCGACGGCAAGGGCCTCGGGCTCAGCCCGCCACGAGAGCTGCAGCGGACCGAGCCCGATCTGCCGGGCACCTGCCGGCTCGATGGGCAGCGGGCACGCGTGCGCGGGCCCGCCCGTCGCGGCGAGCATGCTAAGGACGCAGGCCGCCATCGATGGCCCCACCTTCATTCGGCCCGTCTTGGTCATCGCAGCCCCGCCGCCCAGGCTTGGCTGAAAAGCCGGTCGCCGTTGCGCCAGGCGATCGCTTCGGCCACTTCGCGCGGCAGGTCGGCCAGCCACATCCGCGACCATTGCGCATGTTCGACGACGTAGAACCAGCGCTCGGGCGTGAACGTGTCGGTACCGACCATGAATCGATCAGGGAACTCGAGAAACGCTTCGCGCCAGCCCGGCTCGACCTGGCCGCGCTGGCCGTCCACGATTGCATGGTCGCTGCGGAACGCCAGGTCGCACCAGAGGTTGCGGTGCCGGCGCAGCATGGCGCGCACGTTGCTCGGGGTGTCGAAGCCCGAATGCGCCCAGAGGATGCGCGCGCCCGGGTCCTGCTTGAACTGCCGCTCCACCGCGTCGGCATCGGAATGCGAATGCAGCGCCAGCTTGCGCTCGCGCGCCATCTGCACGACACGCCGCACGACGGGTAGATCGGCGTCCTCGCCACTCACGTGGTACTCGCCGATGGCGACATAGCGGTGGCGCGCCAGGCGCGCCTCGAGGTGGGCAATCACGGTCTGGTCGCGCAGCCAGGTGCCGATCTCGCCTCGTGTGCGGTACGGCCGCAAAACGGGCAGCACCATGTCCGGGGCCTCGGCGTGGAGCTTCTGCGTGCCGTCGTCGCTGCTGGAGGAAACCATGGCGCGCCGCAGCCCCGCCCGACGCATCAGCGCGACGGCATCCTTGGGCGGCAGGCGCTCCCAAGCATCGTGGCTGTAGTGGAGGTGGGCGTCGAAGATGGGCATCGCCGGGCTCGCGGTGCCAGATTGCGCCACGGCCGGGAGGGCCGCGGTCGCCGCGAGCCCGCCTAACAATCCCGCCGCTCCGGAGAGCCACCGCCGCCGACCTGAAGCGCATGGCGCGTCTTGCGCGGCGCCACTGGCGCCGTGCTCTTTCAGATGTGCCATCGCACCTCCTCGCATCGGCGGGCATGCTACCCGCCGCGCCTCAACCCGCGGCCGCCTGCGAGGAATGCCCGTCTTGCGCCGCAGTTCTTCGAGCGCGGCCCTCACACCCGATGTGCGCGATCCCTCCGAGTTCGGCGCCGAACTCGCTGCCGCAGCCAAGCGTGGCGAATCAAGGGTTTTCACTGATCGAACGAGAACGGGCCCAGGCCCTTGAACCGTGAAAGGCGGTCCCTATAATGCGATTGCTAGCACTCGATCGATATGAGTGCTAACGGCCGGCAGGCGCCTTTGGCGACGCCGACCAAGCAATGTCAGCGAGGGCCAACTTGCTGGCTCATCGCGAAATCCGGCCACCCGGCTCGGATCGACTCTCTACCTAAGGAGATGGAATGAAGCTTCGTCCTCTGCACGATCGCGTGATCGTCAAGCGCCTCGAACAGGAAACCAAGACCGCCTCGGGCATCGTGATCCCCGACAACGCGGCCGAGAAGCCCGACCAGGGCGAGATCCTGGCCGTCGGCCCCGGCAAGCGCAACGAAAAGGGCGACTTCATCGCCCTGAACGTCAAGGTCGGTGATCGCGTGCTGTTCGGCAAGTACAGCGGCCAGACCGTCAAGGTCGATGGCGACGAGTTGCTCGTGATGCGCGAAGAAGACCTCTTCGCCGTCGTCGAGAAGAAATAAGGGCCCAGGCAGCGGTCGCGGCTGACGCCGCGGTCCTCGCACCCCCGAGGGGGCTCGAGTCCGTCCGGGTGTCCCGGATCCGGCTCTCACTCCCCAGCGGCACCCACATCGTTTTCGGAGAAATTCAGTATGGCAGCTAAAGACGTCATCTTCGGTTCCGACGCCCGTCACCGCATGGTGGAAGGCGTGAACATCCTGGCCAACGCGGTCAAGGTCACCCTCGGCCCCAAGGGCCGCAACGTGGTGCTCGAGCGCAGCTTCGGCGCCCCCACCGTCACCAAGGACGGTGTGTCGGTGGCCAAGGAGATCGAGCTCAAGGACAAGCTCCAGAACATGGGCGCCCAGATGGTCAAGGAAGTCGCTTCCAAGACCAGTGACGCCGCCGGTGACGGCACCACCACCGCCACCGTGCTCGCGCAGAGCATCGTGCGCGAAGGCATGAAGTACGTGGCCGCGGGCATGAACCCGATGGACCTCAAGCGCGGCATCGACAAGGCCGTGACCGGCCTCGTGGAAGAGCTGAAGAAGATCAGCAAGCCGACGACGACCAGCAAGGAGATCAGCCAGGTCGGCGCCATCTCCGCCAACGCCGACGACAGCATCGGCACCATCATCGCCAACGCGATGGACAAGGTCGGCAAGGAAGGCGTCATCACCGTCGAGGACGGCAAGAGCCTGAACAACGAGCTCGACATCGTCGAGGGCATGCAGTTCGACCGCGGCTACCTGAGCCCGTACTTCATCAACAACCCCGACAAGCAGGTCGCGATCCTCGAGAACCCCTACGTTCTCCTGCACGACAAGAAGATCAGCAACATCCGCGAGCTCCTGCCGGCGCTGGAAGCGGTGGCCAAGAGCGGCCGTCCGCTGCTCATCGTCGCCGAAGAAGTCGACGGTGAAGCGCTGGCCACGCTGGTGGTCAACACCATCCGCGGCATCCTGAAGGTGTGCGCCGTGAAGGCACCGGGCTTCGGCGACCGCCGCAAGGCCATGCTCGAAGACATCGCCATCCTGACGGGCGGCAAGGTCATCGCCGACGAAGTCGGCCTGACGCTCGAGAAGATCACGCTGGCCGACCTCGGGCAGGCCAAGCGCATCGAGATCGCCAAGGAGAACACGACCCTCATCGACGGCGCCGGCAAGGCCGCCGACATCGAGGCACGTGTCAAGCAGATCCGCGTGCAGATCGAGGAAGCCACCAGCGACTACGACAAGGAAAAGCTCCAGGAGCGCGTGGCCAAGCTGGCCGGCGGCGTCGCCGTCATCAAGGTCGGTGCCGCCACCGAAGTCGAGATGAAGGAGAAGAAGGCGCGTGTCGAAGACGCCCTGCA
>JAEUPE010000097.1 GCA_016790435.1 Rubrivivax sp.
TACATCTACCCGCCCGAACCCTCGATGCGCATCGTCGCCGACATCATCGAGTACACGGCGAAGAAGATGCCGAAGTTCAACTCGATCAGCATCTCCGGCTATCACATGCAGGAAGCGGGCGCCAACCAGGCGCTCGAGCTCGCCTTCACGCTCGCCGACGGCAAGGAGTACGTGAAGACGGCCATCGCGAAGGGCCTCGACGTCGACGAGTTCGCCGGGCGGCTCAGCTTCTTCTGGGCGATCGGCATGAACTTCTATCTCGAGGTGGCGAAGATGCGCGCCGCCCGAATGCTGTGGGCGCGCATCATGCAAGGTTTCGGCGCGAAGAACCCGAAGAGCCTGATGCTGCGCACGCACTGCCAGACGAGCGGCTGGAGCCTCACCGAGCAGGACCCGTACAACAACGTCGTGCGCACCACCATCGAGGCACTGGCGGCGGTGTTCGGCGGCACGCAGAGCCTGCACACCAACAGCTTCGACGAGGCGATCGCGCTGCCCACCGAATTCAGCGCCCGCATCGCGCGCAACACGCAGCTCATCATCCAGGAAGAGACGCACATCACGAGCGTCGTCGACCCCTGGGCCGGCAGCTACATGATGGAAAAGCTGACGCAGGAGATGGCCGACAAGGCCGGCGCCATCCTCGACGAAGTCGAGGCCCTGGGCGGCATGACCAAGGCGGTGGACTCGGGCTGGGCGAAGCTGAAGATCGAAGCGAGTGCGGCCGAAAAGCAGGCGCGCATCGACAGCGGCAAGGACGTCATCGTCGGCGTCAACAAGTACCGGCTCGACAAGCACGACCCGGTGGACATCCTCGAGGTCGACAACGTCAAGGTGCGCGAGGGGCAGATCGCCCGCCTGGCAAAGGTGCGTGCCACGCGCGACGCGGCCAAGGTGAAGGCGGCGCTGGCCGCGCTCACCGAATGCGCGCGCACTGGTGCATCATCGAGCGGCAGATCAGGTGCTTCGGGCGCTGCGGGCAACCTGCTCGCCCTCAGTATCGAGGCCATCCGCCTGCGCGCGACCGTGGGAGAGGTGAGCGATGCGCTGGAACAGGTCTTCGGCCGCCACCGTGCCGACATCCAGAAGGTGACCGGCGTGTACGCCGCCGCCTACGCGAAAGACGACGACGCTGCCGACGGCTGGGAGAAGCTGCGCGCCGAGATCGCCGCCTTCGGCGAGCAGCAGGGCCGCCGCCCGCGCGTGATGATCGCCAAACTCGGCCAGGACGGGCACGACCGCGGCGCCAAGGTGGTGGCGACGGCCTTTGCCGACCTCGGCTTCGACGTCGACATGGGCCCGCTCTTCCAGACGCCCGAGGAATGCGCGCGCCAGGCCATCGAGAACGATGTGCACGCCGTGGGCGTGAGCACGCTTGCAGCAGGCCACAAGACGCTGGTGCCGGCGATCATTGCCGAATTGAAGAAGCAAGGCGCCGACGACATCGTCGTCTTCGTCGGCGGCGTGGTGCCGGCGCAGGACTACGACTTCCTCTACGACGCGGGCGTGAAGGGCATCTACGGCCCGGGCACGCCCATCCCGGCGAGCGCCAAGGACGTGCTCGAGCAGATCCGCCGCGCCCAGGCAGGCTGAACATGGAACGTGCCGCCGCCGAAGCCCTCGTGCGCGCCCTCTGGGCCCGCTTCCAGGCACGCGACTGGGCGAGCGCCCGCCAGTTGCTGCGCGACGACTTCACCAGCACCTGGTGGACAAGCGGCGAGCGCTTCGACGGCGCCGACGCCTACATCACCGTGCAGGCCCGCTACCCGGAGGGCTGGACGATCCGCCTCATCGAATGCGAGGCGCTGGCCGGCGGCCGCGTGCTCTCGGTGTCGCGCGTGGACCACCCGCCGCATTCGTTCTTCGCGACCGCCACCTGGCGGGTGGAGAACGGCCGGCTGGCCTCGGTCGACGAGTACTGGGCCACCTGGGAGGAACCACCCGCGTGGCGCGCACCAGGCGTGCTGCCCGGTTGCCGGCGCATCGACTGGCGCGACGACCCGCGCGCCGCCGCGCCGTGAGCGAAGCCCCCGCAGCGGCCGCGCTGCGCGCCGCGAGTGCCCTGCCGGCGGCCGATGCCGCGCTGGCCGAGGCGATCCTCGGCCCGGCAGGTGCGGCCCAGCGCCGCGCCGTGGCCAAGGCCATCACGCTGCTGGAGTCGACGCGGCCCGACCACCGCGCCCGCGCCGACGCGCTGCTCAATGCGCTGCTGCCTGCGTGCGGCCACCCAGGCCGCGCCTTCCGCCTCGGCATCAGCGGCGTGCCCGGCGTCGGCAAGAGCACCTTCATCGAAGCACTCGGCCTCTTCCTCGTCGAACGCGGCGAGCGGGTGGCCGTGCTCGCCGTGGACCCGAGCTCGGCCGTCGGCGGCGGCAGCATCCTCGGCGACAAGACGCGCATGGAGCGCCTCTCGGTGCACGAGCAGGCCTACATCCGGCCGAGCCCCGCCTCCGGCACGCTCGGCGGCGTGGCCGAGAAGACGCGCGAGGCGATGCGCGTCTGCGAGGCCGCCGGCCACGGCATCGTCATCGTCGAGACCGTCGGCGTCGGCCAGAGCGAGACGGCGGTGGCTAGCATGACCGACATGTTCGTGCTGATGCAACTGCCCAACGCCGGCGACGACCTGCAGGCCATCAAGCGCGGCGTCATGGAGCTGGCCGATCTCGTCGTCATCAACAAGGCCGACCTCGACGACGCGGCCGCCACGCGGGCGCGGGCGCAGATCACGAGCGCGCTCAGGCTCATCGGGCTGCACGGCAACCCCGATCACGCGCACCACGACGCGGCCGTCTGGCATCCTGAAGTGCTGCAGCTGAGCGCCTTGAAGGCGACGGGCCTGGAAGCGTTCTGGCAGAAGGTGCAACGCTTCCGCGACCTGCAGACCACCAACGGCGCCCTCGAGCGCCGACGCCATGCGCAGGACCAGGCCTGGATGTGGGAGCGCATCGACGCCGGCTTGCGCGATCGCTTTCGCCGCCACCCTGCCGTGCGCGCCGCGCTGCCGCAGCTGGCCCAGCAGGTGCGCGAAGGCACCGTGGCCGCCTCGGTGGCGGCACGGCGGCTGCTCGACCTGTTCAGCTGATCTCGTTCAACCGATTTCCCAAGATCACTTCACATCCGAGGACCGAGGAGACCCCCGATGCACGACATCATCGAGCAGCTCGAGAAGAAGCGCGAAGCCGCCCGCCAGGGTGGCGGCGCCAAACGCATTGCTGCTCAGCACGCGAAGGGCAAGCTGACGGCGCGCGAGCGCCTGGAACTGCTGCTCGACGAAGGCACGTTCGAAGAGTGGGACATGTTCGTCGAGCACCGCTGCGCCGACTTCGGCATGGACGACAACAAGGTGCCGGGCGACGGCGTCGTCACCGGCTACGGCATGATCAACGGCCGCCTCGTCTTCGTCTTCAGCCAGGACTTCACGGTCTTCGGCGGCGCGCTCAGCGAGGCGCATGCCGAGAAGATCTGCAAGGTGATGGACCAGGCGCTGCGCGTGGGTGCGCCGGTCATCGGCCTGAACGACAGCGGTGGCGCGCGCATCCAGGAGGGCGTGGCCTCACTCGGCGGCTACGCCGAGGTCTTCCAGCGCAACGTCATGGCCAGCGGCGTGATCCCGCAGATCAGCCTCATCATGGGCCCGTGCGCCGGCGGTGCGGTGTACTCGCCGGCCATGACCGACTTCATCTTCATGGTCAAGGACAGTTCCTACATGTTCGTCACCGGCCCCGAGGTGGTGAAGACCGTGACGCACGAGGAAGTCACCGCCGAGGAGCTCGGCGGCGCAGGCACGCACGCCAGCCGCAGTGGCGTGGCCGATCTCGCGTTCGAGAACGACGTGGAGGCGATCGCGATGCTCCGGCGCTTCTTCAACTACCTGCCGCTCAACAACCGCGAGAAGCCCCCCGTGCGCAAGAGCGGCGACGCGGCCGAGCGCATCGATCTCTCGCTGGACACGCTGGTGCCCGACAACCCGAACAAGCCCTACGAGATCAAGGAGCTGATCTACAAGGTCGTGGACGACGGCGACTTCTTCGAGCTGCAGCGGGAGAACGCGAAGAACATCATCATCGGCTTTGCGCGGCTGGACGGGCAGAGCGTGGGCATCGTCGCCAACAACCCGATGGTGCTGGCTGGCTGCCTCGACATCAAGAGCAGCATCAAGGCGGCGCGCTTCGTGCGCTTCTGCGACGCCTTCAACATCCCGGTGGTCACCTTCGTCGACGTGCCCGGCTTCATGCCCGGCACCGCGCAGGAGTACGGCGGCATCATCAAGCACGGCGCCAAGCTGCTGTACGCGTATGCCGAGTGCACCGTGCCCAAGGTGACGGTGATCACGCGCAAGGCGTATGGTGGCGCCTACGACGTGATGAGCAGCAAACACCTGCGTGGCGATGTCAACTTCGCCTGGCCCAATGCCGAGATCGCGGTGATGGGCGCCAAAGGCGCGGTGGAGATCATCTTCCGCGAAGACAAGGGCGACCCGGCCAAGCTGGCCGCGCGCGAGGCCGAATACAAGGCGCGCTTCGCCAACCCCTTCGTCGCCGGCGCGCGTGGCTACATCGACGACGTGATCCAGCCGCACGAAACGCGCAAGCGCATCTGTCGCAGCTTGGCGATGCTCAAGGACAAGAAGCTCGAGAACCCGTGGCGCAAGCACGGCAACATTCCCCTCTGATCGGGCGCCGGAGACCGAGGACATGTTCAAGAAGATCCTGATCGCCAACCGCGGCGAAATCGCCTGCCGCGTGATGAAGACGGCCAAGAAGATGGGCATCGCCACGGTGGCGGTGTATTCGGAAGCCGACCGCGACGCGCTGCACGTCGAGCTCGCCGACGAGGCCGTGCTGCTCGGCCCGGCGCCCAGCCGCGAGAGTTATCTCGTCGCCGACAAGATCATCGCCGCCGCCAAGAAGACGGGCGCGCAGGCCATCCACCCGGGCTACGGCTTCCTCAGCGAGAACGAGGACTTCGCCCGCCGGGTGGAGGAGGAAGGCCTCGTCTTCATCGGCCCCAAGCACTACAGCATCGCCGCGATGGGCGACAAGATCGCCTCCAAGAAGCTGGCGAAGGAAGCGAAGGTCAGCACCATCCCCGGCTGGAACGAGGCCATCGAGGGCGCTGAGCAGGCGGTGAAGATCGCGCGCGACATCGGCTACCCGGTGATGATCAAGGCCAGCGCCGGTGGCGGCGGCAAGGGCCTGCGCGTGGCCTACAACGACAAGGAGGCCTCCGAAGGGTTCGTCTCCTGCCGCAACGAGGCCAAGGCGAGCTTCGGCGACGACCGCGTCTTCATCGAGAAGTTCGTCGAGAGTCCGCGCCACATCGAGATCCAGGTGCTGGGCGACGCGCACGGCAACGTCGTCTACCTGAACGAGCGCGAGTGCAGCATCCAGCGCCGGCACCAGAAGGTGATCGAGGAGGCGCCGTCTCCCTTCATCAGCGATGCCACGCGCCGTGCCATGGGCGAGCAGGCGGTGGCACTGGCCAAGGCGGTGCGCTACCAGAGCGCGGGCACGGTGGAGTTCGTGGTCGGCAAGGACCAGAGCTTCTTCTTCCTGGAGATGAACACGCGCCTGCAGGTGGAGCACCCGGTCACCGAGTGCATCACCGGCATCGACCTCGTCGAGCAGATGATCCGCGTCGCTGCCGGCGAGAAGCTGCCCTTCGCCCAGGCCGACATCCAGCGCAACGGCTGGGCGATGGAATGCCGCATCAATGCCGAGGACCCCTTCCGCGGCTTCCTGCCCTCCACCGGGCGCCTGGTGCGATACCTGCCGCCGCCGGCCACGATGCAGGCCGGCGCACCGGTGCCCGATGTTCGAACCGAAGGCGGCGGCGTGCGCGTCGACACCGGCGTCTACGAGGGCGGTGAGATCCCGATGTACTACGACTCGATGATCGCCAAGCTCATCGTGCACGGGCGCACGCGCGAAGACGCCATCGCGAAGATGCGCGAGGCGCTCAACGGCTTCGTCATCCGCGGCATCGCCAGCAACATCCCGTTCCAGGCGGCGCTGCTGGCGCACCCGAAGTTCGTGGCCGGCGACTTCAACACCGGCTTCATCGCCGAGCACTATGGCCAGGGTTTCCGCGCCGAGGACGTGCCGCACGACGACCCCGACTTTCTCGTGGCGCTGGCGGCTGCCGCCTACCGCCGCTACCGCGAGCGGGCAGCGGGCATCAGCGGCCAGCTCGAAGGGCACCACGCCACCATCGGCCGCGACTACGTGGTGGTGGTGCGCGGCGACCAGGGCGAGCACCGGCATGTGCCCGTGCGCGTGGAGGTTGCTGGCGACGCCACGGTGACCATGACCGTCACGATCGGCGAGCGCGAATACGCCATCACGCACGACTGGCACTTCGGCGGCATCCGCGCGCAAGGCCTCTGCAACGAGCGCCGCTTCACCGCTCAGGTCGAGCGGCATGGCCTGTGGCTGCGCGTGGAACACAACGGCCGGCGCATCGAAGCGCAGGTGATGAGCGCGCGTGCCGCCGAATTGCTGCGCGTGATGCCCTTCAAGGCGCCGGCAGACATGAGCCGCTTCCTGCTCTCGCCGATGCCCGGGCTGCTGGTGAACATCACGGTGAAGCCCGGCCAGGCGGTGCAGGCCGGCGAGCGGCTGGCCGTGATCGAGGCGATGAAGATGGAGAACATCCTCACCGCCGTCCAGGACGGCACGGTCAAGGAGGTGCTGGCGAAGACCGGCGAGAGCCTCGCCGTCGACCAGCCGATCCTCAGCTTCGCCTGAGCGCGCGCCACGCAGGAACGGAGGAGCCTTGACCGACGTGGGCGTGCCGGGCATCGGGCTCGATCCCTGGCCGGCGCTGGCGGCCAGCGCCGCCGCGCTGTTCGACGCGATGGACAGTGCGGTCACCGTCTGGGACGGCGAGCTGCGCTGCCTGTACGTCAACGCAGCCGCGGTCCGCATGCTCGAGCGCCCGGCGCAGGAGTTGATTGGCCGTGTGCTCATCGAAGTCATGGGCGCAGTGCGCTTTCGCGAGTACGAAGCCCAGCGCTCTGCGGCGATGGCCGGCCAGACGGTGGAACTCGAGTGGCAGGTCGTGCGCAGCGATGGCCTGCGCACGCGCCGGCTCCGCCTGCTGCCGCGCAGGGGCCCGGACGGACGGCTGGACGGGTTCATTGCCCTCACCGACGACGTGACCGAGGCGCTAGCGATGCGCGATGCCGTCGAAGCGCTGGCGGCCAACGAGGCCAAGTTCCGCGCCCTGGCCGACTCGCTGCCGGTGGGTGTGTATCACTCCGACGCGCAGGCACGCAACACCTACACCAACGCCCGCTGGCGCGAGATCGCTGGCCTCGACGTCGAGCAGAGCCTGGGCGACGGCTGGCGCGACACCATCCATCCGGAAGACCGCGATGCGGTCTTCCACCATTGGCGGTACGTTGCCGGCACGGGCGGCGAGTTCGAGATGGCGGTGCGGCTGCTGCGACCCGATGGCACGGTGCGCCATGTCATCGGCCGGGCGCGAACGCTGCGCGGCCCTGACGGGGAAGTCACCGGCTACGTCGGCACGAACGAGGACGTGACCGATCGCCTGGCTGCCGAGCGCGAGTTGCGCGACAGCCAGGCGCTGCTCGACCGCGTCGGCCGGTTGGCCAACGTGGGGGGATGGGAGGTGCTGCTGCCGCAATGGGAACTGCGGTGGACGGACCAGACCCGGCGCATCCTCGAGCGCCCCGACGGCTACCGTCCGGTGATCGGCGAGTCCCGCGCTCTCTACCGCCACGGTGCCTACGAGGTGGTCCTGGGCGCGGCGCGCCGCACGGCCGAGGACGGCACGCCCTTCGACCTCGTGGTGCCCATGTGCACGGCGTTGGGCCGCGACATCCACGTTCGGGTTATCGGCGGCGCCGATCGGCAGGACGGCCGCATCGTGCGCATCGTCGGTGCGTTGCAGGACGTGACGCAGCGCCACGAGGCCGAACTGGCCATCGAGCGCAGCAACCGGGCCCTGCGCATGCTGTACGAGCAGACGCCGGCGATGTTGCACTCCATCGACCCCGAAGGGCGGCTGCTGACCGTCTCGGACCAATGGCTGGCGGGCCTGGGCTACGCACGGGAGGACGTGATCGGCCGGCTCTCGGTGGACTTCCTGACACCGGGTTCGCGCCAGGCTGTGCTTGCCGAGTACCTGCCGCGCCTGTGGCAGGTCGGCCGCAGCGACCGGCTGTCGCTGCAGATGGTGCGCCGCGACGGCACCGTGCTCGACGTGTTGCTCTCGGCGGTGGTCGAGCGCGACCCGGAAAGCCGGCCGCTGCGTGCGCTCGCCGTCATCGAGGACGTGACCATGCTGCTCGATCGGGCCGCCCAGTTGCGGCGCGAGCAGGTTGCCCGGCGCGAACTCGAGCGCCAGGCGGCGGAGCTGGCGCGCCTGGCCAGCGAGCGGCGCGAGATGCTGGACCTGCTCGCCCACGAAGTGCGGCAGCCGCTCAACAACGCTTCGGCGGCCATCGAGAGCGCGAGCGCGATGCTGGCCGACAAGGGCGAAACGGGTGCCTCGGCGCGTCTCGTGCGCGCTCAGGGCGTGCTTTCCGAGGTGCAACGGCATGTCGACAACACCCTGGCCGTCTCCACGCTGCTGTCGAGCGCGGCCTCTCCGCCCGAGGAGGAAGCCGACATCGACACCGTGCTCGCAGTGGCGCTGGCCGAACTGCCGCGCGCCGAGCGTGCGCGGGTCACCGTCATGCGCTTCACGGCGGCGCGTTCGGCGCTGATGGACAGCGCGCTCGTGCGCCTGGCGTTGCGCAACCTGCTCGGCAACGCCGTCCGCCACACGGCGCCGGGCACCTCGGTGACGGTGCGCATCTCGGACAGCGACGCGCCGTTGGCGCTGTTCATCGACATCGTCGATGAGGGCGGTGGCCTTCCCGCCGAGTTGCTGCCCCGCCTGTTCGAGCGCGGCGCGCGCATCCGTCACCCCGACGGTCGCACGAGCCACGGCCTCGGCCTCTTCATCGCGCACCGGGCGTTGCAGGTGCAGGGAGGCGAACTGCTGCTGCTGCACAGCAGTGCCAGCGGCACTGCCCTCAGGCTCGTGCTGCCACAGGGCCAGGCGGGCTGATCAAACCTCGGTCAACGTGGCGCGGAAGACGTAGCCCACGCGTGAGCGCGCCTGCAGCGGCACCAGCATCGGCGTGGCACGTTCGATGCGCCGGCGCAGCCGGTACATGACCGCATTCAGCACGTCGGCGCCCTCGGGCCCCGCGTTGGGGCGGCCGAGCGCCGCCAGCAGCGCCTCGCGGCTGACCGGCTGGCCCTCGGCACCGACGAACTGCTCGAGCACCTGGAGGTCGGAATCGGCGAGGCCGATCTGCGCCCCGTCGGGGGCGACGAGCGTGCGCGCGCGCTTGTCCAGGCGCCAGGGCCCGCTCGCCGCGGCGACGCGGGCGCTGCGGCGGTAGACGGCCTTGATGGCGTTCTCGACCTGCTCGAACTGCACCGGCTTGGCCAGGTACATGTCTGCGCCGGCACGTAGCACGTTGGAGAACACTTCGGAACCCAGGCGGCCCGAGACCACCAGCACCCCGGCCTCGCTGCGCCGGCGCAGGATGTCGAGCAACTGCTCGCCGTCCACGCCGGGGAGCATCAGGTCCACGATGTAGAAGTCGAAGTCCGCGGTCGGGTCGGCCAGCAACGAGTTGCCGTCGGCATAACGCGTGACCTGCACGCCTTTTTCCTGCAGGTGTTGCGCCAGGTACTCGGAGTAGACCGGGTCGTCGTCGATGAGGGCCAGGGTGCGGGGCAGCATGCTCGCGATTGTCGTCCAAGCCAGGGCGAGGGCAAGCGGCCTGATACGCTTTCGCCATGAGCGACGTCAAGAACCAGGGCGCACGGCCCTTCCGCATCCTCGGCATCCAGCAGATCGCCATAGGCGGGCCCGACAAGCAGCGCCTGGGCGCGCTGTGGGTCGACATCTTCGGCCTGGCTCGCAAGAGCACGTTCACGAGCGAGCGCGAGAACGTCGACGAGGACATCTGCGCGCTGGGCACCGGGCCCCGTGCCGTCGAGGTGGACCTGATGCAGCCGCTCGACCCCGGGAAGAAGCCCGCGGTGCACGCGACGCCGCTCAATCACGTGGGCTTGTGGGTCGACGACCTGCCTGCCGCCGTGGCCTGGATGACGGCGCAGGGGGTGCGCTTCGCGCCGGGCGGCATCCGCCCCGGCGCCGCGGGGCACGACATCTGCTTCATCCACCCCAAGGGCAACGAGGAGTTCCCGCTCGGTGGCGAGGGTGTGCTGATCGAACTCGTGCAGGCGCCGGCCGACGTGGTGGCCGCACTCGGCTGAGCGCAGGCCTGAGCGATGGCCCGCGCTCAGGCCTTCTGCCTCGGGATGCCGCCGCGAAGGCTAGCGGCGTGCGGCTTGGCGCCAGACCAAGGCGGCCACGGCCGCGAGCAAGGCGTACAGCCCCAGGCTCCAGAACTCGTAGGGCACGCCCAGGAGGCGGGCCTTCGCATCGGCGCAGGAGGCAAAGGCCGCGAAGACCTGCGGCAGCGCCATGTCCAGCCCGGTGGCACTCATGAGGCGGTCGGCCAGCGTCAGTTCGCAAGACACGCTGGAGGTGGCGACGAAGTGATGCCACAGCGCAGTGGCGACGCCGGCCAGCGCGAACAGGCCGCTCAGCGCGGCGCTCGCGCGCCAAAACGCCGGCCGCGGGGTCAGTGCGCCCGCCAGGGCGACCAGCCCGACGAGTACGAACACCAGGCGCTGCAGCACGCACCACGGGCACGGCTGCATCTCGAACACATGCTGCGACACCAGCGCCGCCGCCAGCGCTGCCACACAGGTGACGGCCGTGAGGCCGAGCCACGCTCGCGGCGTGAGGCGGCCGAGCGGGGCTGGCAGGCTCACTGCACCTCGGCGATCAATTCGATTTCGACGCAGGCGCCGAGCGGGATCTGCGCCACGCCGAACGCGCTGCGCGCGTGCGCGCCGATCTCCTTGCCGAACACCTCGACGAGCAGTTCGCTGCAGCCGTTGGTCACCAGGTGCTGCTCGGTGAACGTGGGCGTGCTGTTGACGAGGCTCATCACCTTGACGATGCGCTTGACGCGCGCGAGGTCGCCGGTGGCGGCCTGCAGCGTGCCCATCAGCTCGATGGCGATGGCCCGCGCGGCGAGCTTGCCCTCCTCGGTGCCGATGCCGGCGCCGAGCTGCCCGACCCAGGGCTTGCCGTCCTTGCGTGCGATGTGGCCGGAGACGAAGACGAGGTTGCCCGTGCGCACGAAGGGCACGTAGGCCGCGGCCGGCACGCCCACCGGGGGCAGCGAGATGCCGAGCGCCTGCAGGCGTTCCTGGATGGGGGTGGACATGGCGTGCGCGGCACCCGCATGGGGGCCGCCGAAGGGGCCTCGGTCGAGGCGGGGCGGCATCCTACACTGAGGTCATGCGCCCGACCCCGCCCGCGCGGCCGGCCTCGACCACGACGGGCCAGCGCATGCTGCTGCTGGCCATGGCGTGCGCCGGCGTGCTGCTCGGCACGGCCGCGCAGATGCAGTTGGTCGAGCTGCCGGCGCCCGGGCTCCTCTGGTCGGCGCTGGGGGCGGCGGTGCTGCTCTTGCTGTTCGGGTCGCTGCCCCTGTCCCGGTGCGCGGGCTGGGCCATGGCCGGCCGGCCGGCCCTGTGGCTGCTCGCCGCGGCGATCGCCGCCTTCGCAATCGTGTCGTTGCGCGCGCATGGGCGGCTGGACGAACGCCTGCCTGCGGCGCTGGAAGGGCGCGACATCGTCGTCACCGGCCTCGTGGCGCAGCTGCCGCGCAACGGGCTGCAGGGCGCGCGTTTCCTCTTCGCCGTGGAGACCGCCTCGCTCGAGGGCCGGGCCGTGGCGATGCCGGGCCTGCTCTCGCTCGGCTGGTACCGCGGCGCCGAGCCCGATGCGCTGCTGCTCGGCCCGCAGGTCGAGGTGCGCGCCGGCCAGCGCTGGCGCTTCACGGTGCGGTTGCGGCAACCGCATGGGCCCTTCAACCCGGGCGGGTTCGACCTCGAGCTGTGGCTCTTCGAGCGTGGCATCGGCGCCACCGGCCAGGTGCGCGCCCGGGCAGGCGATGCCGCGACGCTGGTCGCCGAGGGCGCCGGCGCGCCGGTGGAACGCGCCCGCCAGCGGGTGCGCGATGCCAT
This sequence comes from Rubrivivax sp., assembly GCA_016790435.1. Classification (GTDB taxonomy): domain Bacteria; phylum Pseudomonadota; class Gammaproteobacteria; order Burkholderiales; family Burkholderiaceae_C; genus Rubrivivax. Next base: position 12,138 of record JAEUPE010000097.1, read on the forward strand.
CGAGCGCCGGCTCGCCGGCCCGGAGCAGGGGCGCCAAGGCGGCCGCATCGCCGGCGTCGTCGCCGCCCTTGCCGTCGGCGACCAGGCGGCCATCGAGCGCGAGGACTGGGAACTCTTCCGTGTCACCGGCGTCGCGCACCTGATGAGCATCTCCGGCCTGCACGTGACGATGTTCGCCTGGCTGGCCGGCGGCGCGATCGGCTGGCTGTGGCGGCGCAGCGCCCGCGCGATGGTGTCGCTGCCGGCACCGCTGGCGGCGCGTTGGGGCGGCGTCGGAGTGGCGTTGGCGTACGCGCTCTTCGCCGGCTGGGGGGTGCCGGCGCAGCGCACGGTGTGCATGCTCGCCACGGTGGCGGCGTTGCAGAGCCTGGGGGCGCGGTGGCCGTTGCACGCGGTGTTGCTGGTGACGGCGGCGGTGGTCGTGGCGGTGGACCCGTGGGCGCTGCAGCAGCCGGGGTTCTGGTTGTCGTTCGTCGCCGTGGGGCTGCTCGCTGCCTCGGAGCCGGTGGGTGGGGCGCGCGAGCCTGCCGCGAGCGTCGGGAGCGGCGCGAGTGGCGCAATGCAGGTGCAGGCTCACATGCAGGCGCACCTGCGGCGCGCCGCCACGCTGGCCCGCTCGGCGCTGCGCACGCAGGCCGTGGCCACCATCGGGCTCGCGCCGTTGTCGCTGGTGTTCTTCCAGCAGGTGTCGCTGGTTGGCTTCGTCGCCAACCTGGTGGCGATCCCGGTCGTGACGCTGCTCGTGACGCCCTTGTCGCTGCTCGGCATGTTGATCGCGCCTCTGTGGGACGTGGCGGCGCTCGTGCTCTCCAGCCTGATGTTCCTGCTGCACGGCCTGGCCGGTGCTGGGCCCTTGGGGCTGCCGGGGCCTGAGCCGGCGGCGGGGTCGGCACCATGGCCCGCGGTGTGGCAGGCCGCGTCCGCGCCCGCCTGGGCCATGGCCGCCGGGCTGCTCGGAGGGCTGGTCGCCGTACTGCCGCTGCCGTGGCGCCTGCGGGCGCTGGCGCTGCCCCTGATGCTGCCCCTGCTGGCGCCTGCCGTGCCACGGCCGGCCGAGGGCCGGTTCGAGTTCGTGGCGCTCGATGTCGGGCAGGGCACGGCGGCACTCGTGCGCACGCGCCGGCACCTGCTCCTCTACGACACCGGGCCGGCGCTGTCGCCCGAGTCGGACGCGGGCAGCCGCCTCGTCGTGCCGCTGCTGCGCCGGCGCGGCGAGTCGCACATCGACCACCTGGTGCTCAGCCACCGCGATGTCGACCATGTGGGCGGTGCCGGTGCGGTGCTCGCCGCGCTGCCGGTGCGCCGGCTTTCCAGCTCGCTGGACGACGCCCATCCGCTGGTTGCCCGCGCGCGCAGCGCCGGCGCCGCCGTGCACCGCTGCGAGGCTGGCCAGCAGTGGGACTGGGACGGCGTGCGCTTCGAGGTGCTGCATCCGACGCCGGCCGAGTTCGGCCGGCCCGGGCTGCGCTCGGCCGAGTTCGGCCGGCCTGGGCCGCACTCGGCCGACTTCGGCCGGCCCGGCCCACCTTCGGTTGAGTTGGGTCGGCCCGGCGAACCGGCGGCCGATGCCGGCTGGCCGGTGGCTCGCTCCAATGCCCTCAGTTGCGTGCTTCGCGTCACCTCGGCCGAAACAAGCGTGCTGCTCACCGGCGACATCGAGGCGGCGCAGGAAGCGGCTCTGCGCGAGCGCGACGGCGCCCGTCTGCGCGCCCGCGTGCTGCTCGTGCCGCACCACGGCAGCCGCACCTCGTCGACTCCGGCCTTCATCGAGACCGTGGCGCCGGAACTGGCGCTGGCCCAGGCCGGCTACCGAAGCCGCTTCGGGCATCCGGCGCCCGACGTGGTGGCGCGCTACGAGACGCGCGGCATCGCGTTGGCGCGCAGCGACCGCTGTGGCGCCCTCACCCTCGCCCCCGGGGGCGAGGCACGCTGCGAGCGCGAGGCGGCACGCCGTTACTGGCATCATCGGGCCGACGATCGCGTGCAGGCGTTGGTGGGTGGTTGACGCCCGGAGAACGGAAAGCGCCCTGGCCCGGCATTTGCATGGAACGGCCACCAAGAACAAACCCACCCCGAGGAGCCCACCGGTGTCCATCCACGTCGCGCTGAACCACGTCACGCACTACCGCTACGACAGGCGCGTCAATCTCGGCCCGCAGATCGTTCGCCTGCGCCCGGCGCCGCACGCGCGCACGCCCATCCTCAGCTACAGCCTGCGCATCGAGCCGGCCGAGCACTTCATCAACTGGCAGCAGGACCCCTTCGGCAACCACCACGCGCGCCTCGTCTTCCCCGAGAAGACGCGCGAGTTCAAGGTCACGGTGGACCTCGTGGCCGAGATGTCGGTCTACAACCCGTTCGACTTCTTCCTCGAGCCCGAAGCAGAGCAGTTCCCCTTCCGCTATGCGCCCGAGCTGGCGCACGATCTCGTGCCCTACCTGATCCGCGGCGAGCTTTCGCCGCGCCTCGCTGCCTTCGTGGCGAGCATCTCGCGCAAGGAACAGCGCACGATCGACTTCCTGGTCGGCCTCAACCAGCGGCTGCAGCGCGAGATCGGCTACATCGTGCGCATGGAGCCCGGCGTGCAGACGCCCGAGCAGACGCTCGAGAAGGCCAGCGGCTCCTGCCGCGACACCGGCTGGCTGCTCGTGCAGACGCTGCGCCACCTGGGCCTGGCGGCGCGCTTCGTCTCCGGCTACCTCATCCAGCTGCAGCCCGACGTGAAGGCGCTCGACGGGCCCTCGGGCGCCGAACGCGACTTCACCGACCTGCACGCCTGGTGCGAGGTGTACCTGCCGGGCGCCGGCTGGGTCGGCCTCGACCCGACCTCGGGTCTGCTGGCAGGCGAGGGCCACATCCCGGTGGCCTGCACGCCCGAGCCGGGCAGTGCCGCGCCGGTGACGGGCGCGGTCGACGAGTGCGAGGTCGAATTCAGCCACCACATGCAGGTGTCGCGCATCCACGAGAGCCCGCGCGTCACCAAGCCCTACACCGAGGCGCAGTGGCGCGCCATCGAAGCCCTCGGCCACGAGGTCGACGAGAGCCTGGTGGCGCAGGACGTGCGTCTGACGATGGGCGGCGAGCCCACCTACGTGGCGGTGGGCGACCGCGACGCGGCGGAGTGGAACACCGACGCGCTCGGCCCCACCAAGCGCGGCTTTGCCACCGAGCTCGTGCATCGGCTGCGCGAGCGTTACGGTACCGGCGGCTTCCTGCATTTCGGCCAGGGCAAGTGGTACCCGGGCGAGCAGCTGCCTCGCTGGGCGCTGTCGATCTTCTGGCGCACTGACGGGCAGCCCTGCTGGGTGGACCCGGGCCTCTTCGCCGACGAGCGCACGCCGCACCGCTACACCGCGGTCGACGCAGAGCGCTTCACGCGCACGCTGACGCGTCGCCTCGGTCTCGAAGACCGCTGGGTGCAGCCCGGCTACGAGGACACCTGGTACTACCTCTGGCGCGAGCGCCGCCTGCCGATCAACGTCGACCCCTTCGACGCGCGGCTCGACGACGAGCTCGAGCGCACCCGCCTGCGCCGTGTCTTCGCGCAGCGGCTCGATGCGCCGGTGGGCTACGTGCTGCCGCTGCGACGCGAGTGGCGCGTGGGCCTGGCCGGCCCGGCGTGGATGACCGGGCCCTGGTTCCTGCGCGACGAGCGCATGTACCTGATGCCGGGCGACTCGCCGATGGGCTACCGGCTGCCGCTCGACTCGCTGCCCTGGGCGGCGCGTGCCGACCAACCCTGGACGCTGCAGGCCGACCCCTTCGCGCCGAAGCCGGCGCTGCCCTCGGCGGCGGCGATGCGGATGCAGCAGATGCTGTCCGGCCCGGGTGCCGCTGACGACGGCGCTGCGGAGGCCAGGGCCGAGCGCGCCGCCGCCGCTGGCGAACGGCCCGCCGAGGCGGGCGACGCGGCGACGCAGGGCCTCGTCTGGCTGGGCGACGTGACGGTGGCCGCCGGACCCGGCGTCGAGCGCATGGGCACCGAGCACGACCCGGCCGTGCCTTCGGCGCGCCCTCCGCTGGCGCAGCCACAGCGCTTCCAGAGCGCCGACCACATCACGCGCACCGCGCTGTGCGTGGAGGTGCGCGACCCGCAGCGCGCCAACGGTCCGAAGGCCGAGATGTGGGCCGAGAAGAGCCTGGGTGGCAAGAGCGGCGTGCTGTATGTCTTCATGCCGCCGCTGCGCTTTCTCGAGGATTACCTCGAGCTGCTCGCGGCCGTGGAGGCCACGGCGGCCGAACTCGGCGTGCAGATCGTGCTGGAGGGCTACCCGCCGCCGCGCGACCCGCGCCTGAAGGTGCTGGCCGTGACGCCGGACCCCGGTGTCATCGAGGTCAACATCCACCCCTCCTCGAGCTGGGGCGAGCTCGTCGACCACACCGAATTCCTCTACGAGGCGGCGCACCAGAGCCGCCTGTCGGCCGAGAAGTTCATGCTCGACGGCCGCCACACCGGCACCGGCGGCGGCAACCACTTTGTGCTCGGCGGCGCCACGGCCGGCGACAGCCCCTTCCTGCGCCGGCCCGACCTGCTGGCCAGCCTCCTCACCTACTGGCACAACCACCCGAGCCTGAGTTACCTGTTCAGCGGGCTGTTCATCGGCCCGACGAGCCAGCACCCGCGCTTCGACGAGGCGCGCGGCGACCAGGTCTACGAGGTCGAGATCGCGCTGCAGGAGATCGAGCGGCAACTGGCCCTCTACGGCCAGTGCCCACCGTGGATGATCGACCGCACGCTGCGCAACCTGCTCGTCGATGCCACGGGAAACACGCACCGCACCGAGTTCTCGATCGACAAGCTCTATTCGCCCGACGGTCCCACGGGGCGGCTCGGACTGCTGGAACTGCGCGCCTTCGAAATGCCGCCGCACTCGCGCATGAGCCTGGCCCAGCAACTGCTGATGCGCGCGCTCGTCGCCTGGTTCTGGCGCGAGCCCTACCGGGGCCGCGGGGCGACGCGCCTGACGCGCTGGGACACGGCGCTGCACGACCGCTTCATGCTGCCCACGTTCGTGCAGATGGACTTCGACGATGTGATCGCCGACCTGCGCGCCGCCGGCTTCGCCTTCGACGAGTCCTGGTTCGCCCCGCACTTCAGCTTCCGCTTCCCCCTCGTGGGCGAGGTGGCGGCCGCCGGCCTGCACGTGACGCTGCGCAATGCGCTCGAACCCTGGCACGTGATGGGCGAGGAGGGCGCGCCGGGCGGCACGGTGCGCTTCGTCGACTCGTCGCTCGAGCGCCTGGAGGTCAAGGTGACGGGCCTCAACGGCAACCGGCACGTCGTCACCGTGAACGGGCGGGCCCTGCCGCTGCAGCCCACCGGCCGCGTCGGCGAGGCGGTGTGCGGCGTGCGCTACCGCGCCTGGCAGCCGCCTTCGGCGCTGCACCCGACGATCCCTTCGCACGCGCCGCTCACCTTCGATGTCGTCGACACGTGGATGTCGCGTTCGCTGGGGGGGTGCCGCTACCACGTCGCGCACCCGGGCGGGCGCAGCTACGAGACCTTCCCGGTCAACGCCTACGAAGCCGAGAGCCGGCGACTGGCGCGCTTCTTCCGCTTCGGACACACGCCGGGGCGGATGTCGGTGCAGCCGGCGGTGCCGAGCCTGGAGAGCCCGTTCACGCTCGACCTGCGGCGCCGCTGAGCCGGGCACCGAGGACCACAGGACGCCACCCCTTGCCGATGTCCACGCAGCCCGACTCCGCCCCCGGTCCGCGGTCAACGCCGTCGGCCGGCAGCGGGTCGGTCCTCGATGCGGGTGTCGTCGGCAGCACGTACTGGAACGAGTTGCACGACCCCAGCGGGCGGATGCGGCCGGCCTGGCAGCGCTTCGCGGCGGCTGTGCCGGAGATGGCAGCCACGCCCGAGGCGCGCGCGGAGCTCGACCGGCGCGTCGTGCAGGTGGCGCAGCAGCTGCACCGCGACGGCGTCACGCACAACGTCTTCAGCGAGGGCAGCGATTCGGGCGCGGCGGCGCGACCGTGGTCGCTCGAGCTGCTGCCCAGCCTGATTGCCGCGGAGGACTGGGCCACCATCGAGGTGGGCATCACGCAGCGCGCGGCACTGCTCGAAGCCATGCTGGCCGACCTGCAGGGGCCGCAACGCCTGCTGCGCGAGGGCCTGCTGCCGCCGACGCTGCTGTGGCGCCACCCGGGCTGGCTGCGCCCCATGGTGGGCACGCAGCCGGCGGGCGGGCAACGGCTCTTCATCATCGCCTTCGACCTCGGGCGCGACGCCGAGGGTCGCTGGTGCCTCATCGCGCAGCGCACGCAGGGCCCGTCGGGCCTGGGGTACGTGCTGCACAACCGGCTCGTCGTCTCGCGCCAGTTCCCGGAGGCCTTCCGCGAACTGCGCGTGCAACACATCGCCAGCAGCTACCGTGCGCTGCTGGACAGCGTCGAGCGCCGTGCCTCGGCGCTCACACCGGGCGGCAGCAGCACGCCACGCATCGTGCTGCTCACGCCGGGCCCCTACAGCGAGACCTACTTCGAGCACGCCTACCTTGCCCGCTATCTCGGTCTGCCGCTGGCCGAGGGGGGTGACCTCACGGTGCGCGGCGAACACCTGTTCCTGAAGACCGTCGAGGGCCTCGAGCGCGTGCATGGCGTGCTGCGCCGTGTCGACGACGACTGGTGCGACCCGCTGGAGCTGCGCCCCGACTCCGCACTCGGTGTGCCGGGGCTGCTGCAGGCGGCGCGTGCCGGCACCGTGGTGGTGGCCAATGCGCTCGGCAGCGCGTTCCTCGAGACGCCGGCGCTGCTGGGCTTCCTGCCCGGCATCGCCGAGCGGCTGCTGGGCGAACCGCTGGCGCTGCCGGCGCTGCCGAGCTGGTGGTGCGGCGAGGCGGCGGCCTGGGCCGACGCGCGCGGCCGGCTCGGCGAGCTGGTGGCGCGCAGTACGTACCCGAGCGGCGTGCGCACCTCGCGCGTGCTGCCGGCCGATCCGGCGGCCATCGAGTCCGACCCCGAGGCCTACACGTTGCAGGCGCGGCTCCGTCTCGCACACGCGCCAACCTGGGGCGCGGGGGCGGTGCAGATGCGCCCTGCGGTGGTGCGCGTGTACGCGATCGCCGACGCGGCCGGGCGCTGGCACGTGCTTCCCGGCGGCATGACGCGCGTCGCCGGACACAACCCGGAGACGGGCGGCGAGAGCATCTCGATGCAGCGCGGCGGCGCCAGCATGGACACCTGGGTGCTCACCGATGGACCGGTCGACACCTTCTCCATGCTGCCGAGCAAGCTCACGGTCGACGACCTGGCTGCGCGGCACCGGCCGGTGTCCAGCCGCACCGGCGAGAACCTGTTCTGGCTCGGTCGCTACACCGAGCGCACCGAGCAACTCGTGCGGCTGGCGCGCGCGACGCTGGCGCTCATCGATGCCGACAGCGACGCGGCCGCACCGGAATTGCGGGCGCTGACCGACCTGGCCGTGCGCACCGGCCTGGCGCCCGTGGGTGTTCCCGGGCTGGAGCGGGCGCCGCACCACTTCGAGCGGGCCGTGCTCGCAGCGATGGGCGACGCGCGGGCGAGCGGCGGCGCCTGCAGCGTGGCCTTCAACCTGCGCGCGCTCTCGCAGGCGGCCATGGCCCTGCGCGAGCGCCTGTCGAGCGAGCACTGGGGGCTCATCCGGCACATGCGCGAGGCCTTTGCCGAAGCCCTGCCCGGCCCGCCCACCGAGTTGCCGACGCGTGCGCAGGTGCTTGGCGCGCTGGACCGGCTGGCCCTGCACCTGGCCGCCGTCACCGGTGCGCAGACCGACCGCATGACGCGCGACCACGGCTGGCGCCTGCTCACCGTTGGCCGGCTGACCGAGCGGCTCATCGGGCTGGCCACGCGCTGGCAGGCCTTCCTCTCCGAGCGGGCCCTGGAGCGCGCGGCGGGGGTGGAGCTGCTGCTCGAACTCTGCGACAGCCTCATCACTTTCCGCGCGCGCTACCAGCGGCACGAAGACCTGCTGCCGCTGACCGAACTGCTGGTCACCGACAGCACCAACCCGCGCAGCCTGGCTGGTGTGCTGCGGCGCCTGCGCACGGAGCTCGGCAAGCTGCCCGGCGCGGCGGGCGCGGGCGGGGCGGGCGGGGCGGGCAGTCTGTCGGCGGCCTCGGCGCCGATGTCCACCGCGGAAGGGCCATCGCAGGGCCAGTTGCAGAGTCAGTCCCTGAGCGAGGAGCCGTCTCAGGCACAGGCTCAGCCGCCGGGACACGGGCCGCTGCAGGGCCAGCGTCCGGCGCAGCCACCTGCAGCCGCCGTCCGAACCGCTCTGTCGCCGCTCGTCGCCATGCTTCCGTCCAGCGGTGCCGGCCTCGCGCTCGAGGACCTGCGCGGGCTCACCGAAGCCGAGGTGGCGGCGCGGTTGCTCGCGCTGAGCGAGGAACTGGCCGCCGCCGCGGCTGCACTGGCCAACGAGGTGAGCGAGCGCTTCTTCAATCCGGCCCACGGGCAGGACCAGCGCGTCTGAGCGCGCCGTGGATGCCGAATGAACGCTGCCACCGACCCGAGCGCCGCAAGGCCCACCGGCCACGCGCCCGCGCTGACGCTCGAGGTGCGGCACGAGACGGTCTACCGCTACGACAGCGCCGTTTCGCTGGCCCAGCACCAGGCGCACCTGCGGCCGCTGGATGACGCCTTCCAGGCGCTCGAGTCGCACTCGCTCGAGATCGATCCGCCGCCGACCTTCTTGCGCGACAGCCACGATGCGATGGGCAACGCGCAGACCCATTTCAGCCTGGCACTGCCCCACAGCCAGCTGCGTGTGTGCGCGACGAGCCGCGTACGGGTCAGTGCGCGCTTCGACGCGCTGCGCACGGGTTCGGGCCCGAGCTGGGAGCCGCTGGCCGCTGGCCTGCGCTACGTGGCGGTGCCGCCGGGCGCGCCTCGGGTGCGCTTCGAGCCGGCGGTGGAGTTCGTTCCGCCGTCGCCCTTCGTGCCGCGCCTGCCGGCGCTGCGTGCCTACGCGGCGCCATCCTTTCACCCAGGTTGCCCTGTCGCCGAAGGGGCCGTGCACCTGATGCAGCGGCTGCACGCCGATTTCGCCTATGAGAGCCAGAGCACCCAGGTCGACACCCCCTTGGCGCAGGTGCTGGCGCAGCGGCGCGGCGTCTGCCAGGACTTCGCGCACCTCCTGATCGGTTGCCTGCGCATGCTGGGCCTGCCGGCGCGCTATGTCAGCGGCTACCTGCTCACGCAGCCGCCCGACGGCGGCGCGCCCCTGCTCGGCGCCGACGCCTCGCACGCCTGGGTGCAGGTGTGGTGCCCGGGCACGGAGGGCGTGCCGGAAGAGTGGCTGGACCTGGACCCCACCAACAACCTCGTGCCCTCCACGGGCCATGTGCGCGTGGCCATCGGCCGCGACTTCGGCGACGTGACGCCGTTGCGCGGTGTCATCCGCGGCAGCGGCGGCCACGAGCTGGCTGTCGGCGTGAGCACGCGCGTGCTCGAAGGCACGCTCGCTGCGGATTCGAACCGTCGCGCCGGCGCGGTGGCACGCTGATTGCACACACTCGAGCGCGGCAGAAAGAACTCCCAGACATGAAGCACCCCTTCGACGAGATGCTGCTGCAGGTGCAGGCGTTGGCCGGCACCTCCCAGACCCAGTCGCAGTCGCAGACGTCCTCCGGTGGCGGGGGGGGCGCGATTGCGCTGCAACGCGCCAACACGCGCGCCCACTACCGCACCTACCTGCAGTGGCTGGAGCGCCAGCCGCGCGAGGTGATGAAGAGCCGCCGCGACGAGGCGGAGATGATCTTCCGCCGCGTCGGCATCACCTTCGCCGTCTACGGCGCGAAGGACGAAGACGGCGCCGGCACCGAGCGGCTGATCCCGTTCGACCTCATCCCGCGCGTCATCCCGCGCCACGAGTGGGCCGAGCTGGAGGCGGGCCTGTACCAGCGCGTCAACGCGCTGCAGCGCTTCATCAAGGACGTCTACCACGACCAGGAGATCCTGAAGGCCGGCATCGTGCCGGCCGAGCAGGTGCTGAAGAACGCGCAGTTCCGCCCCGAGATGATGGGCGTGGACGTGCCCGGCGACGTGTACTCGCACATCTCCGGCGTCGACATCGTGCGCGCCGGCCAGGCCGACGGCTCCGGCGCCTACTACGTGCTCGAGGACAACCTGCGCGTGCCCAGCGGCGTGAGCTACATGCTCGAGAACCGCAAGATGATGATGCGGCTCTTCCCCGAGCTCTTCGCCAGCCACAAGGTGGCGCCGGTGGCGCACTACCCCGACCTGCTGTTGGAGACGCTGCGCACCGTGTCGCCGGTCGGTGTCAACGAGCCGACGGTCGTCGTGCTCACGCCCGGCATGTACAACAGCGCCTACTTCGAGCACGCCTTCCTGGCGCAGCAGATGGGGGTGGAGCTCGTCGAGGGCCAGGACCTCTTCGTGCGCGACGGCTTCGTCTACATGCGCACGACGCAGGGGCCGCGGCGCGTGGACGTGGTCTACCGCCGCGTCGACGACGACTTCCTCGACCCCAAGGCCTTCCGCAAGGACAGCACGCTCGGCTGTGCCGGCCTGCTCGACGTCTACCGCGCCGGCAACATCACGCTGGCCAACGCCATCGGCACCGGCATCGCCGACGACAAGAGCATCTACCCGTACGTGCCGAAGATGATCGAGTTCTACCTCGGCGAGAAGCCGATCCTGAACAACGTGCCGACGTACCTTTGCCGTGACGCGAAGGACCTGCAATACGTGCTCGACCACCTCTCCGAGCTCGTCGTCAAGGAAGTCCACGGCGCCGGCGGCTACGGCATGCTCGTCGGCCCGGCAGCCAGCAAGGGCGAGATCGAGGAGTTCCGCGCCGTGCTGAAGTCCAAGCCCGACAACTACATCGCGCAGCCGACGCTCTCGCTGTCCACCTGCCCGACGTTCGTCGACGCGGGCATTGCGCCTCGGCACATCGACCTGCGCCCCTACGTGCTTTCAGGCAAGACGGTGCAGACGGTGCCCGGCGGCCTCACGCGGGTGGCACTGAAGGAAGGCTCGCTCGTCGTCAACTCGTCCCAGGGCGGTGGCACCAAGGACACCTGGGTGCTGGAAGCCTGAGACCAACGCAAAGAGGGGACGGAGAACATGCTGTCACGCACCGCCGACCACCTGTTCTGGATGGCGCGCTACATGGAGCGGGCCGAGAACACCGCCCGCATGCTGGACGTGAACTACCAGACTTCGCTGTTGCCGCAGAGCGCCGACACCGCCGAGCAGGGTTGGCGGGGGCTGCTGTCGATCAGCGAGCTGACGGGCTTCTTCGAAGAGCAGTACCCCACCGCCGACGCCAAGAGCGTCATGGACTTCATGGTGCGCGACGAGAACAACCTGTCGAGCATCGTCTGCTGCCTGCGCGCCGCGCGCGAGAACGCGCGCGCCGTGCGTGGCGCCCTCACCACCGAGGTGTGGGAGACGCAGAACCAGACCTGGCTCGAATTCAACCGCATGCTGGCCGACGGCGCCTTCGAGCGCGACCCCGGTGCCTTCTTCGAGTGGGTCAAGTTCCGCTCGCACCTGAGCCGTGGGGTCACCGTGGGCACGATGCTCATGGACGAGGCGCTGCACTTCCTGCGCATCGGCACCTTCCTCGAGCGAGCCGACAACACGGCGCGGTTGCTCGACGTGAAGTTCCACGCCCTCATCGGCGGCGCGGCGGGCGATTACTTCGGCAGCGCCGCCAAGGAGACGCAGGAGGTCGATTTCTATCACTGGAGCGCGATCCTGCGTTCCGTCTCCGGGTTCGAGATCTATCGCAAGGTCTACCGCAACGTCATCCGCCCGGAGCGCGTGGCCGAGCTGCTGATCCTGCGGCCCGACATGCCGCGGTCCCTCGCCGCCTGCATGAACGAAGTGGTACTCAACCTCGAGCAGGTCGCCAACCTGCAGAGCAGCGAAACGAGCCGCCGGGCAGGGCGCCTTCGCAGCGACCTGCAGTACGGCCGCATCGACGAGATTCTGGCCACCGGCCTGCACGCCTACCTCACGCAGTTCCTCGACCGCGTGAACGACCTCGGTGTCGGCATCAGCCGCGACTTCCTGGTGCCGATGGCGGCCTGAACCCTGGGGAACCTCCCCTGCTTTGCCGAGCTTTACCTTCGGGCGGTAAACGGCTGGCCGTGGCCGTTCGTTCGCGAGCCATGACGCTCACACCTTCCCGCGCGCGATCCGTCGCGACCAAGCTGGCCACCGCGGGGCTGGCCGTTGTTCTCTCGGGCTGCGTGGTTGCACCGCCCCATCCCCGCCACTTCCCGGCACCGCGCGTGCGCATCTGGGTGCCGTTCCCCATCTGGTTCGTGCCGGTGGCCGGTTACCACCATTCCGAGGGCAGCTACGACCGCGACCGCTCCGAGTGTTATCGCGTCGCCGTGCGCGAAACCGGCCTCGACCCCGGCGGCATGACGCCCCTGCAGGAGCGCAGTTCGTCCGCACCCCCGGGTGCCGAAGTGGCGGCGGGCGCGGCGGTGGGCGCCGTGGCCGGCGGCATCGTCAGCTCGCCGCGCAATGCCGGCGCCGGCATGGTCATCGGCGCGCTGCTGGGTGCCGCAGCCGGTGCGGTGGCGGCCGACTCGCGCGAGCGGGCCGAACGCGCTGAGCGAGAGGCCCGGGAAGCCCGGGAGGCGCGCCCGCGCCGCGAGCCCGAAGACGACCTCACGCGCGAGGAGCAGCAGCGCTTTCGCCGCGCCATGTCGGAGTGCATGGAGCGGCGCGGCTACCGCACGCGCTGAGGCCGTGCGCCGGACCGGCGCGGCGAAGTGCCCCTCGCCGCCGTCGGCCTACGACATCCGCGAGGGTGTTCCGGTCCGCGCGGCTTTCAGCGCCTGCGCCAGCTCGATCACCGCCATGGCGTAGTAGCTCGACCAGTTGTAGCGGGTGATCGCATAGAAGTTGGTCGTGCCGGCGACGTGTGTCGGCGCATCGGCGCCGTTCTCCAGCTCGACGAAGGCCAACGGACCCTCGTGCGCACGCGCCGCCTCGCCGAGCCCGACACCGCGTTCGGTCATCTGCGTGGCGCTGAAGCTGGGCAGGATGTCCTTCTCGCGCAGGACGGCGAGATCCTCGGTTGCGGCCGGCGATGTCGCCGCGTAGTGCGTCGCCATGCCGGCCTTCCAGCCGAACTCCGAGAGGTAGCGGGCGACGCTGCCCGCCACGTCGGCGCCGTTGGCGACGAGGTCGATGCGGCCGTCACCGTCGAAGTCCAGCGCATACCGGTTGATGCTGCTCGGCATGAACTGCGGCAGCCCCATGGCACCGGCGTACGAACCGAGCGGCGTCACCGGGTCGCGGCCCTCGCGCGCGCACCAGACGAAGAATTCCTCGAGCTCGGCGCGGAAGAAGCCGCTGCGGTCGCGCCGCCCCGGCGGCACGAGCGGGAAGTCGAAGGCGAGCGTGGCCAGCGCATCGATGACGCGGAAGCTGCCCATGATGCGGCCGTAGAAAGTCTCCACACCGACGATGCCAAGCACCACCTCCGGCGGCACGCCGAATCGCGCCTCCGCCTCGGCGAGCACGGGCTCGTGCGCCCGCCAGAAGGCCAGGCCGGCGGCGATGCGCTGCGGCTCGATGAAGCGGTCGCGATAGGCACGCCAGTTCTTGGCCGTGCCGGCCGGCGGTGGGGTGATGAGGCGGCGCACGGCCTCGCTGTGGCGCGCCTGTTCAAGGCGGCCGACCAGCCAGCGTGCCGGCAACTGGCGGCGCTCGGCCACTTCGGCGGCGAAGGCCGCGATCGACGCGTGGCCGGCGTAGCGCGCACCCGGCTCGGCGGCCTTGGGGCGCGCGCCTGGCGGGCTCGCCCAGGCTTCGAAGCCGAGGCCGAGGGCGGTGGCGCAAAGGAGGCGGCGGGACGGGCGCCAGGTAGGGCAGGGTGCAGGCGGGCTCACGCGCCGATTGTTGCGCGCCTTCAGATGATCGTCGTTGTGCGCGCGGTGTCTGCAAAGGCCACGCGCGCCACTTCCCGCTCTCCCACCAACTTGAGCAGCGCATGCTGTTCGAGCGGCTTCTTCAGGCAGGCATCGGCCGCGGGCAACGCGCGCTGCAGCGGCATGGCCGGCGCGTTCGGGTCGGCCAGCAGCACCACGGTGGTGGCACAGCCCTCGTCCGGTGGCGGAATCTGCCGGGCCAGGCGGCAGACGAGCAGGCCGTCGAGGCCCGGCAGGGCCGGATCCATGAAGATGTAGTCGTGGAAGCGTTGCGTCAGCAGGCGCATGGCGTCGTCGGGATGGCCGGCGAGATGGATCTGGAAGCCGAAGCGCTGCAACTGCACGGCGATGAGGCGCAGCGTCGCCGCGTCCTGGTCGATGACGAGGATGTGCTCCATGGGCAGCGGTTCGTGGCGCGCGCGGGCGCGGCCAGCGTCGGGCCGCTCATGCCGCGACAGCGCGCTGCGGCGGGTCGCCGGTGCCGCCTGGGCGGCGAGCGCGCGCACGTCGACATCCGGCGGCAGCGTGGCCGTGCGGAAGGCGAGCTCGTCGAGCACGCGCTGCACCTGCGCACCGGGTCGGGCGGAAGGCGGCGCGACCCCCGGCTCAGCGGAGCCGCCGGGGCTGGCATCTGCGGTCGCGCCCGGGATGTCCGGTGGCGGCGACGCCTGCGGCGGCGGCGACGGACGCCCGACCGATGTCCCGGAGAGGGCCTTGAACACACCGGTGGTCGAATCCGTGCCCCACTCACTGGAGCGATCGCGCGTTGCTTCGGAGGGCGCGGCATGGGGCGCGTCGGGGACCGCGATCAGGCGCTGCGGCGGCCGCCGCGGCGGCGCCTCATCCGGCGTCGATGCCAGGCGCGTGCCGGGGCGCGGCCGCGCTCCGACGAGCGTGTCCAGCGCCCGCATCACGAGCAGCAGGTTGATGGGCCGCGGCAGTTGCAGTGCCGCGCCGTGGTGCGGCGTGCGGCCCAGCAGCACCGCCCGTTCGACGAGGCGGCCGGCGTGCAGCAACCGGGCCATCGCTTCTTCGTCGTCGGCGTCTGCGACGGCGCATTCGGCGCGCCAGAGGTCGTCGGTGAAGTCATAGCCCGGGCCCTGCTCGCGGCCGTGTTCGAAGAACGCCTGGAACGAACGGCGTTCGAACGGCGTGAATCCGAGCAGGACGAGCAGCGTGCGTTTGGACATTTCGGGTCGGCGGCCTCGGGCACCGCCCATCTACAGGGGCGGGCGGCCCTTCGGGTATCGGCGCGCACGGTGGCGGGATGAGGCGCCGCATGGCGGAGCGCGACCGGCCCGGCGGGCGGACGTGCCAAATGGCACGGCAACGTCTGCGCCGGGTTTCGAGGCTCGTAGGGCGTTGGCGGCTCGATCGGCGCGCCGCCGGATGCAGGCGTGGCCGACCTGGGCGGGCGGCTAGGGGGCCGCGGTGCGCGGAACTTGCCGCGCTGCGGCGGCGAAGGCCGGCCACCAGGACCGCTGCACGGTGCCCGCGCGGACGCCGTCGGCGTAGCGCAGGCGGTCCAGCGCCTCGAGTTGCGTCGCCAGCGCCTCGCCGGCGGCCCCGAGGCGTTCACGCACGCGCGTGGCCCGCGTGCGAGGCGGCTCGTGGGGAAGCACCGTGACGCCGACTCTGCTCAATCGTTCCTGGACGCGTTTCGCCAGGCGCAGCCAGGGGTCCTGCCGGTGCCGGTCCCACCAGGCCCAGCCGGCGCCGACCAGCGCCACGCTGCACAGGGCGGTGATGAGCAGGGCCGCCAGGTCCTGCCAGCTCGGCACCTGCACGCCCAGGGCGCGCATGAGGTCGAACTGCTGCGAGCGCGAGTAGTTCAGCACCCACTGGTTCCAGCGGTTGTTCAGTGCCTCCCAGGCGCCGCGCAGGCGGGCGGCCAGCGCAGGGTCGAGGGTCGAGAGCGCACCGGCGACGAGCCCCTGCGGCGGCGCCAGGCTGCGTCCGGACTGCACACGCTCCGGCGCCACGGCGGCCGTGGGGTCGATGCGCACCCAGCCCTGGTCCGGCAGCCAGTACTCGGCCCAGGCGTGCGCGTTGCTCTGCCGCACGATCCAGTAGCCCTCCTGCATCGTCGCCTCGATGCCCTGGTAACCGGTGACGATGCGCGCCGGCACGTCGAGGGCGCGCATCACGACCACGTAGGCAGCGGCGAAGTGTTCGCAGAAGCCGAGCTTGCGGTCGAGCCAGAACTCGTCGATCGCGTCGCCGTCGTAGGTGCCTGGCTCGAGCGTGTAGGTGTACTCGCCAGTGCGGATGTGCTGCAGCACGGCGGCGGAGAGCTGCGCCGCGTCGGCCCGCTGCAGTTCCGGCCGTTGCCGCAGTGCCGCCGCCCAGGCCCGGGTGCGTGGATGCGCCTGCGCCGGCAGGGCCATGAAGTCGCGCAGGCCGGCCACGGGCTCGCTCGGGCCGTGCCGGAAGTCGAGCCAGGCGCTGGCCTCGATGCGGATGCGCTCCGCCAAGGGCCGATCGGCCTGCCATTGCAGGTCGGGGCGGAGGCTGAAGTGCCAGCCCTCCAGTTGGGGCGCGGCGCCGGGCCGGTCGGGCGTGGTCTCCAGCAGCGTCAGCACCGGCAGCCGGCCCGGCTCGAGCATCATCTCGTAGCGCAGCGGTTCGCCGCGCGTCTGCAACTCGGCGCGCGCACGCTGCAGCGGTGCCACCGTGGGCACGAGGCGCGTCCAGTCGCGTCCGTTGGTGGTGGAGAGCACCGGGCCGCGGAAGTAGAGCTGGCGGTCCAGCGGTCGCGGGCCGAAGAAGCGCACGCGGAAGGCCACCGAGTCGTCGTTGGCGAGCTCGGCCACGCCGCCCAGCCGCAACGTGCCCGACAGGCCCGTCTTGCCCGCCGCATCCTGCGGCAGGCCCCACAGCGGCCCGATGCGCGGGAAGAGCGCGAACAGCAGCGCCATCAGCGGCAGGCCGAGCATCGTGGCGCGCGCTGCCACCGCGGCCGCGACGCCGAGGCTGGGGCGCCCCACCGGCATGTGCGCCAGCACGAGCGCCGACAGCAGCCCCCACAACGCCAGCAGCATCCACAGCCCCGTGAGCAGCGACTGCGAGTACAGGAACTGCGTGAGCAGCAGGAAGAAGCCGAGGAAGAAGACGACGAGCGCGTCGCGCCGCGCGCGCAACTCCAGGGTCTTCAGCGACAGGAGTGCCACCAGCATCGTCACGCCAGCCTCGCGACCGAGCAGCGTGCGCTCGGTCCAGAACGTGAGCGCGCCGGTGATCAGCAGCAGTGCCCACATGACCCAGCGGCCGGGCAACGCGCCGCCACGCAGCGCGATGCCGGCGCGCCAGGCGAGCACCGTCACCACGAGCACGCTGCACCAGGTAGGCAGGTGCGACAGGTGAGGGGCCGTGGTGAAGGCGATCACCACCAGCAGCAGCAGCGTGTCGCGCGTCTCGCGCGGCGTGCGCCGCAGGAAGGCGGCGGGACGCGCGAGCAGCCGGGGAGCGGAGGCGGTGGCGGCGGTGTTCATCGCATCAACGCGTGCGGTCCTTCAACCCCAAAGCGCCAGGGCGTCGAGCGCCGCCACGCGCTGCACGGCGCCGGAGGCGGGCGGCAGGTCCTGGCCCGGCAGGCGCAGGCCGTAGGGCAGGCCGGCGCGATCGGCGGCGAGCACCCAGGCCGCCAGGCGTGCCAGGCGCGGCTCGGTGCCGTTGACAGCGGTCTGGCTCCAGTCCAGCCACACCTCCTGGCGGCCGCTGCCGGCGGTCTCGCGGCTGACGAGTTCGTTGCTGCGCGCCACCTTCTTCCACACCACTTGGCGCATCGTGTCGCCGCGCCGCCAGGGGCGCACGCCTTCGAACTCGCCGCCGTCGGTGGCGCGCTTGCGGCTCGTTTCGGCGCCGGGCACGGCGGCGCTGGCCGGCAGCGGCGGTGCGTCGTGCTCGGGCCGCGGCCAGGCGAGCACGCGCCCGGCGGGCCGCCACACGGTCCAGGCGCGGAACAGACCGAAGGGAAACACGGTTTCCACGACCAGCGTCGGTACCGCGTGCCAGCCGCGCGTGGCCGGCACGAGCGCCAGGTGCGTGGTCTGCTGGCCGCCGGCCGTGACGTCGCACCAGGCGAAGGCCCGGCTGGCGCTGCCGTCAATCGGCGATTGCGGCGCGACCCCGCCTTCGAAGCGCAGCGCCAGGCCGTAGCGCGTGCGGCCCGGGTTGGTGAGCACCACCTCGAGCAGCGCTGCATCGCCGGCGAACACGCTGGCGGCCGGCCGCAGGTGCAGCGTGAGCCCGCGCAGGTTGCCGTGCGTGAGGTGCATCGAGACGATGCCGGCGCCGGTGAGCGCGAAGGTGAGGGCGTAGCCGAGGTTGAGCTGGTAGTTGATGGCCGCCAGCAGCATGACGATCAACGTCAGTGCAAAGACGAAGCCCGCGCGCGTGGGCAGGATGTAGATGTTGCGCTGCCCGAGCACCCAGGTGTCGGTGAGCGGCAGCCGCGCCTGCCACCAGCGGCGGAACTGCTCGCGTGGAGACAGGTGGTGCCACGCCTGTGCGGCGAGGGAGGCGCTCATCGGTTCGGCGAGGGGCAGCTCGTGGCGCAGCCGGGCGTGGCCGCTTCAGCTGACGGGCGTGGCCTCGATCATCGCCGCCACCTGCTCGATCGGCCCGCGCCCGGCGCCGGCCACGGGCACGAGGCGGTGCGCGATGGTCTGCGGCAGGATCGCCTGCACGTCATCGGGCGCGGCGTAGTCGCGCCCCGCCAGCAGCGCCCGCGCCTTGGCCGCGCGCAGCACGGCCATGCCGGCACGTGGCGACAGGCCCTCCGCGAACCAGCGTCCGCTGCGCGTGGCGGCGATCAAAGTCTGCAGGTAGTCGAGCAGCGGCTCGCCGGCGCGCACCGCGAGCACGGCCTGCTGCGCCTGCGCCAGTTCGGCCGGCGTGATCACCGGCAAGAGGCGGCGCACGGCCGCCCGCCGGTCGCCACCGGCCAGCAACTCTCGTTCGCTGGCGCGGTCGGGGTAGCCGAGCGTGATGCGCATGAGAAAGCGGTCGAGCTGGCTCTCGGGCAGCGGGTAGGTGCCGAGCTGGTCGCTCGGGTTCTGCGTGGCGATGACGAAGAAGGGGCTGGGCAGCGCCCGCGTCTCGTTCTCCACCGTCACCTGCTGCTCCTCCATGGCCTCGAGCAGCGCACTCTGCGTCTTGGGGCCGGCGCGGTTGATCTCGTCGGCGAGCAGCACCTGCGCGAACACCGGGCCGGGGTGGAAGACAAAGCGATCCTGTGCCCGTTCGAACACGCTCACGCCGACGAGGTCGGAGGGCAGCAGGTCGGCAGTGAACTGCACCCGCCGGAAATCCAGGCCGAGCGACATCGCCAGCGTGTGCGCCAGAGTCGTCTTGCCGACGCCGGGCACGTCTTCGATGAGCAGGTGGCCGCCGGCCAGCACGCAGGCGATGCAGTCCTCGACCTGCGCCCGTTTGCCTACGACGATCGTGCTAATCTGATCGACGAGCGCCACGAGGCGCCGCGCCAGTTCGCGCGGGGAAACCCCCGGGCCCGGCGAGGCGAGTGGCGCGGACGAGGGCGACGAAGCTGAAGTGGAAACAGGGGGCGGCTTCAGGCTCAGATCCATCGGCCTCACCATACCCGAAAAGCCTGCCGGTCATCCGTTCTCATCCGTTTGCATCCGTCCGCATCCGTCAATGAACACGCTCTTCTACAGCCACCCCGCCTGCCGGCAGCACGACATGGGCGAGGGGCATCCCGAGTGCCCGGCGCGGCTGGATGCGATCACCGACCACCTGCGGGCGACGGGGCTGGACGTGGCGCTCGACTTCCGCGAGGCGCCGGAAGCCCGGGCCCAGCAACTCGGGCGTGCGCATGCGGCCGGCTACGTGGCCGGCGTCACCGACCTGCTGGCCCAGGTGCAGGCGGCGGGCGAACCGCGCCACCTCGACCCCGACACCGTGGCCTGCCCGCAGACCTTGTCGGCGGCGTTGCGTGCCGCCGGCGCCGCGGTGGCGGCGACCGACGATGTCATCACCGGACCGGCTGGCTCGGCCCGGCGCGCCTTCTGTGCCGTGCGGCCGCCGGGCCACCACGCCACGCGCGACGAGGCGATGGGCTTCTGCGTCTTCAACAACGTCGCTGTGGCCGCCCGCCATGCGCTCGACGTACACGGCCTGGCGCGCGTGGCCATCGTCGACTTCGACGTGCACCACGGCAACGGCACCGAAGACATCATCGCCGGCGACGACCGCGTGCTGATGGTCAGCTTCTTCCAGCATCCGCTCTATCCCTACAGCGGCGCGGTGCCCAAGGGCACGAACATGGTCAACGTGCCGCTGCCGCCTTACACACGAGGCCCGGCGATGCGTGAGGCGGTCGAACGCCAGTGGCTGCCGGCGCTCGAGGCCTTCCGGCCGCAGATGCTCTTCATCTCCGCCGGCTTCGACGCGCACCGCGAGGACGACCTCGGCCAGATGGGCCTCGTCGAGGCCGACTACGAGTGGATCACGCAGCGCCTTGTCGACGTGGCCGAGCGCCACGCCGAGGGGCGCATCGTCTCGTGCCTGGAGGGCGGCTACAACCTGGGCGCACTGGCGCGCAGCGTGGCAGCGCATCTGCGCGCTCTCTCGGAAACATGACCCCGCGCGCGGACTCGACGGCCGAGCTGCTGGCCTGGCTGCAGGCGCTGACGCGGCCCACCGCGCTGGTGGAGCTGGCCGCGTTTGCGGCCTGCCTGGTGCTGGCCTGGACGGTGGTCCGGCTGCTGCGCGGCAAGGAACCGCGGCCGGGCTCGGTGTGGTTCGGCGAAGGCATCGTCGACGGCGTGCTGTTCCCGCTCCTGGCGCTGGCGCTGGCCACGGTGGTGCGCTGGATCTTCGTCGCGCACGTGCCGCAGGTGCCGCAGGCGGTGTTCAAGCTCGTCGTGCCGGTGCTGCTGTCGCTGGCGCTCATCCGCCTCACGGTGCGCGTGCTGCACAAGACCTACCCCGACTCGAACGTCATGCGCGTGGTCGAGCGCAGCGTGTCGTGGATCGCGTGGATCGCTGTCGTGTTGTGGCTCACCGGCGTGCTGCCGCTCTTGCTGAAAGAGCTCGACGACATCAAGTGGAAGCTGGGCGGCACGACGCTCTCGCTGCGCAACATGCTCGAGGGGGCCGTGGCCTCGGTCGTGGTGCTCGTGCTGGCGCTGTGGTTGAGTTCGGCGATCGAGGCGCGGCTGCTGAAGGGCTCCGGCGTCCACCTCGGCATGCGCAAGATGGCGGCCAATGCGCTGCGCGCGCTGCTGCTGTTCGTCGGCCTCATGTTCGCGCTGTCGGCCGCGGGCATCGACCTCACTGCGCTCGGCGTGCTCGGCGGCGCGCTCGGCGTGGGCATCGGCTTCGGGCTGCAGAAGCTGGCCGCCAACTACGTGAGCGGCTTCGTCATCCTCGCCGAACGCAGCATGCGCATCGGCGACATGGTCAAGGTCGACAACTTCGAAGGCCGCATCACCGACATCAGCACGCGCTACACCGTCATCCGGGCCCTCAACGGGCGCGAGGCCATCGTGCCCAACGAGATGATGATCACGCAGCGCGTGGAGAACAGCTCGCTCGCCGACACCAAGGTGGCGCTGAACACCGTCGTGCAGGTGGCGTACGGCACCGACCTCGAGACGCTGATGCCGCGCCTGGCCACCACGGTGAAGCAGGTGGCGCGCGTGCTGGCCGAGCCCGGCCCGAGCGTCGTGCTGTCGAACTTCGCTGCCGATGGGCTGGAGCTGACCATCGGCTTCTGGGTTGCCGACCCGGAGAACGGGCAGGGCAACGTGCGCGGTGACGTCAACTTGGCGATCCTGCGCGTGCTCAACTCGGCAGGCGTCGAGATCCCGTTTCCGCAGCGCGTGGTGCGGCAGGCATGACGGTGTTGTGGCGCTCCTTCGGCGCGGCGCTGCTGGCGCTGGCACTCGTGGCCGTGCAGGCCCTGGGGCTGGCGCACCGCGTCGCCCATGGGCCGCTTCACTCCGCCAAGGCCGAAGCCCACGCTGGTGTCCATGCCGGTGTCCACGCCACCGGCAGCGAGGCGCATGCGCACGGAGAGCCGACCTCGCTCTTCGGCGCGCACGAGGAGGGCGGCGTCGAGTGCCGCCTGTTCGACCAGGCGGTTCACGCCGATGCGCTCAAGGCCGCGGCGTGGCAGGCATGGCCGCCCCGCGTGCCGGCGCCCATGGTGGCCTGCGCGCCGGCCAGCGGGGCCGGGGCGCGTGCGCACGCCTACTTCGCCCGCGGCCCGCCCGCGGCGCATCGCGCAGGATCGCGGGCCGCCTGAGTCCGGCGCACGCCCGACGGTGGCCGCCGAGCGCCGTCGGGCCGAATGGCCTCTGGCGCCGCAGTCCGGCTGGGCCGAAGGGCCGAGGCACCGAACGACCGAAGGGCACCGCAAGCAGCCGCCGCGGCTGCCGCTGCCGGCGGCGTTTGCGTCTCGCCACTGCGCCCTCAAGACCTCATTCGTCCTTCATCCGTTGGCGCGGGCCACTGGCGCGCGTCGACGGTGCACAACCATTCCCGAGAAGAGATCATGACGAGCAACAGACCCATCGAACGACGCCGGCCCTCGCGCTGGCTCCCCATCACCACCGTGCCGGTGGTTCTCCTGGCGCAAGTGGCCGTGGCGCAGACCGCACCCGACTCCACGGTGGTGATCACCGGCAACCCCCTGGGCAGCGAGCGCACCTTGCAGCCCTCCGTCGTGTTGTCGGGCAACGGCCTGGCGCTGCGCCGCGCCGCCACCCTGGGCGAGACGCTGGACGGCACGCCCGGCGTCTCGGCCACCGGCTTCGGGCCCAACGCCAGCCGGCCCGTGATCCGTGGCCTGGACGGCGACCGCGTGCGCATGCTGGACAACGGCGGTGCCTCCATCGACGCCAGCAGCCTCAGCTTCGACCACGCGGTGGCGATCGACCCGCTCGTCGTCGAGCGCCTCGAGGTGCTGCGCGGGCCGGCCGTGCTGCTGTATGGTGGCAGCGCCACCGGCGGCGTGGTCAACGCCATCAACAACCGGATTCCGCGCACCGCCATGGGCGGCCTGGCGGCGCGTGCCGAGGGGCGCGGCGGTGGCGCGACGAACGAGCGCTCGGCCGCGGCCGTGCTCGAGGGCGGTGTCGACTTGGGCGGCGGCAACGGGATCGCGTGGCACGCAGATGCCTTCGGGCGCCGCACGGACGACACGCGCACCCCCACCTTCACGCCCGTGGAGGACGGCACGGCGCTCGATCCGGCCGATCGCGTGCGCAACTCCGCCTCGCGTGGCGAGGGCGGGGCCGTGGGTGCGTCCTTCGTCGGCAGCGCCGGCCACGCCGGCTTCTCGGGCGAGACCTACCGCAACAAGTACGGCGTCACCGTGGAGCCCGACGTCACCATCCGCATGAAGCGCGAGCGGCAGGCGTTCTCGGGGGGCTGGAAGCCGGGGCTCGCGGGCATCGAGGCCATTGCCGTCGATGCGGCCCACACGCGCTACCGCCATGAGGAGGTCGAAGGCACGGGCGAGGTGGGCACCACGTTCAGGAGCACCGCCGACGACGCTCGCGTGGAGGTGCGCCATGCGCCGCTGGCCGGTTTGCGCGGGGTCATTGGCTTGCAGTGGGAGCAGATGGACTTCTCGGCCCTCGGCGAGGAGGCTTTCGTGCCCAGCACGCGCACGCGCAGCCAGGCGGCCTTCGTGCTGGAGGAGTTCCAGGTGCCCGGTGCGGTGGTGCTGAGCGCCGGGCTGCGTGGTGAGCGAGTCCGTGTCGCATCCGACGGTGACCCCGCCGATGCCACCGAGGTGCGCTTCGGTGCCGCCAGCGAGCGGACCTTCTCGCCGCGCAGCGTCTCGTTGGGGGCTCGCATGCCGTTGCCCGCCGGGTTGTCGGTGTCGGCGGCGTGGGCCAGCAGCCAGCGCGCGCCGACCTACTACGAGCTCTTCGCCAACGGCGTGCACGTGGCCACGGCCGCCTTCGAGAGGGGTGATGCTTCGCTGGCCACCGAGCGCAATCGGCACACCGAGCTGGGGCTGGCCTGGACCAGCGGGCCGCACAAGGTGGAGGTGCAGTGGTTCACGACGCGGTTCTCGAACTACATCGCGCTCGATGCCACCGGGGTGGACATCACGATCCCGGCCGAGAACCCCGGCGACCCGGACGAGGTCTTCCCGGAGTACGCCTTCCGTGCCGTGCGCGCGAAGCTGAGCGGTTTCGAGCTCGAAGGTCGCACGCGCCTGCTGTCGGGAGCGCCCATGACGCTGGACCTCGCCTTCACGCTGGACCAGGTCAAGGGCGACAACCTCGACAGCGGCGAGCCGCTGCCGCGCATCGCGCCGATGCGCGCACGCCTGTCGCTGGAGGCCAGCCGCGGTGCGCTGCGCGGCGGCCTGGTGGTGCGGCACGCTGCCGAGCAGGACCGCGTGCCGGCCACCGACACGGCGACGCCGGGCTACACGATGCTCGACCTGTGGGCCGGCATCGCGTTGCCGCTGCCAGGCGAAGCGAGCGCCTACGCGAAGGTGGGCAACGTCACCGATCGGCTCGGCTTCAACGCCTCGTCCATCGCGACGATGCGGGGGCTGGCGCCCCTGCCGGGCCGGGCGTTCTCGGCGGGGTTGCGCTGGCGCTGGTGAGTCCGCAGCCGCTCCGCGGCCGGGCTCGTCGGCCGCGGGGCGGGCTCAGGGCGCGAGGCGCTCGCGCATCCAGCGCGGGACCTCGCCTCCCGATGCCGCCTCGAGGCGGTAGACGAGCCGGTCGTGCAGCCGGCTCTTGCGCCCCTGCCAGAACTCCCAACGCTCGGGCTTCAGGCGGTAGCCGCCCCAGTGCGGCGGCCGTGGCGGGTGCAGGCCGTGGCGCGTCGCGGCCTTGGCGGCTTCCGTGACCAGCACCGCCCGCGACGAGATGACGCGGCTCTGCGGCGAGGCCCAGGCGCCGAGGCGCGAGTCGAGCGGGCGCGTGGCGTAGTAGGCGTCGCTCTCGGCGTCGCTCGTCTTCTCGACACGGCCTTCGATGCGCACGACGCGTTCGAGTTGCACCCAATGGAACTGCAGCGCGGCGAAGGGATGCAGTGACAGCTCTTGCCCCTTGCGGCTCTCGTAGTTCGTGTACCAGGCGATGCCCTGCTCGTCCACGCCCTTGGCCAGCACGATGCGCGTGGACGGGCGGCCCTCGGGCCCGACCGTGGCCAGCGTCATGGCGGTGGGTTCCGGCAGCTTGGCC
This sequence comes from Rubrivivax sp., assembly GCA_016790435.1. Classification (GTDB taxonomy): domain Bacteria; phylum Pseudomonadota; class Gammaproteobacteria; order Burkholderiales; family Burkholderiaceae_C; genus Rubrivivax. The sequence continues at coordinate 37,228 of JAEUPE010000097.1, forward strand.
GCGAAGGCCTCGTCCATCCAGCGGCGGAACTGCGCCAGCGGTTCGTTGGCGGCGGCGTCTTCCTCGAGCTCGCCACGTTCGTAGCTCTTGCGTTCGCCGGCCAGGTCAGGGGTGCTCATGCATGCCTCGTTGTCTTGGCCCGGGGCGCCAGTTCTCGTCGATCGGGCGATGGTTCTCGCGCGTGATGGCCGAACCAATGACCAGGGCGGCCATCTAGCTGACAAGTTAGGGGGTGGTCCGGTCCGCGGTCAGTATAGAGAGTGCCCTGGCGTCGCCGCGGCCCTCGCATGCGTCGAGGCCGGGAGCATCCCTTAAGTGGAACGCCGTAAGTAGACGTCCCACTTTCTGTGTGGCGATGCGCGCCTCATTCTCGGAACCCTCAGGGAACAGCAAGAAGGGACGCGCACCGGGGCCTTGCCGGTGCGATGCAGCAGGGCATGAGGTTCCGTCCGTCCATCATCGTGGTGGCTGCGGGCCGCGGCAGCCGGTTCGGTGCGGCTGCGCCCGGTGGCCGGCCCAAGCTCGAGCAGCCCTTTGGCACATCCACCGTGCTCGGCACGGCCGTGCGCAACGCCGTGCAGAGCCAGTTGCCGGTGGTGGTGGTGACCGTCGCCGCGCTGCTGCCCTGCGCCTCGGCCCACCTGGCGCAGAAGGACATCGTGGTCGTGAGCGACGAGGAGGCGGCGCGCGGCATGGGCCACTCCATCGCGGCCGGCGTGGCCGAGCGTTCGGGAGCGCCCGGCTGGCTTGTCCTGCCCGGCGACATGCCGCTCGTGCAACCGGGCACGCTGCTCTCGGTGGCGAGTGCGCTCGAGCACCATGCCGTCGCCTACGCGCAGCACCGTGGCCGCCGCGGCCATCCGGTCGGCTTTTCTTCCGAGCTCTATTCCGAGCTCGTGCTGCTCAAGGGCGACGAAGGAGCGCGGCGCATCGTTGCGCGTTATCCGGCCTTCGCGGTCGAGGTGGCCGATGCCGGGGTGCTGATCGACATCGATACGCCCGCCGACCTGGAAGCCGCGCGCACCGCAGCAGCAACCCTGCCGGCGATGCCGGTCTAGTCTCACGGCGAGGCGTCGGTCGGGGCTGGGTCCCGATCAGACCCGGCCGTGTGCTGCGCCTCGCCACGGCCGTGGTGCAGATCTGCCTCGTCCGTTCCTTTGGTCGACCTGCCGGAAGGTCGCGCGTCCCACGCCGCCGTCGGGGCGAAGCAACAGCTACCAAGAAATAGTAATGCGAGTCATTCGCATTGGCGTTATCATGAGGCCACGGATCTTCCATGGCCCCAGACCTTGTCCATTCCACTGCTGCCGCGCGCGCCATACCGGCGCCGAAAGGCTCGGCGCTGCCTCGGCAAAGGCCGAGTGAACTCGGTGTGCTCGAACGCCGAGCGCTGGTGCTCGGGGTGAGCCTGGTGCACTTGGCCGGCGCCTGGGCCTTGCTGCAGGTCGATGCCGTGCGTGCCGCAGCGCGCGAGGTGGCGCCGCTGATCGTCGACCTGGTGGTCCCTCCCGCACCCTCCACGCCGCCGGTGCCACCTCCGCCGACGCTGCCGCCCCCCCCCATGCCGCGGGTAGCCCCTTCACCGCCGCCCGTGCCCTTGGTGGCCGCGCCGCCGGCGCCCGCGGCGGTACCTGAAACGTTCACGACCCCCGCACCGCCGCCAGAACCCGAGCCCGTGCCGGCGGTGGCCCCGCCGGCACCCATCACCGAGGTCGTGCTGCCGCCGCCCCCGCCGCCGGCGCCCCCCCGCAAGGCGGTGGCCGCCACGGCCGTCGACTACCTGCGGCTGCCACCTGTCGAGGTCCCGCGCCTGTCGCGCCGTGCCGGCGAGAGCGGCACGGTGTGGCTGCGTGTCGTCGTCGACGTGCGCGGCCTGCCCCTGCAGGTGAGCGTGCAGCGCAGTTCGGGCCACGCCCGGCTGGACGAGCAGGCCCTGTGGGCCATGCGCCAGGCGCGATTCAAGCCGCAGACAGAGAACGGCCAGCCTGTCGAGCTGGAAGTGACTGCCCCCATCGAATACACGCTGGAGTGACCCCGCTCATGGAACCCACCGCGAACACCGCCACCGCCTTTGGCCTGGCGCATCTGCTGGCACAGAGCGACGCCGTCGGTCGCACGTTGCTGTTCATCCTGCTGGCAATGTCGGTGGCCTCGTGGGCGCTGATCGCTCTCAAGGGCTATGCGCTGGCGCGCCGCAAGCGTCGCAGCGCCGCCTTCCTGAGCGACTTCTGGAACGCGCACTCGCTCGACGAAGTGCAGCACGAACTCGACGCCCACGGCGCGCGCGATCCGTTCTCGCACCTGACGGCCCAGGCGCTGCACGCGCAGGCCCACCACGCCCGGCACGGCGGTGCAAGGCTGGCCGAGGCGGGCACGGCCAGCGAGTACATCACGCGCACGATCAAGAAGGTGCTCGACGAGGAGACGATGCGCCTGGAGAGCGGCTTGACGCTGCTTGCCACGGTGGGTGCGACCGCGCCCTTCGTCGGCCTCTTCGGCACCGTGTGGGGCGTCCATCACGCGCTGGTGGCCATCGGCATGAGCGGCGCCGGCACGCTCGACCGGGTGGCCGGCCCGGTGGGCGAGGCGCTCATCATGACCGGCATCGGCCTGGCCGTGGCCATCCCCGCGGTTGTCGCCTACAACGCCTTCACGCGCAGCAACCGCGTGCTCGCGGCGCGGCTCGACGCCTTCGCCTTCGAGCTGCACAGCTTCCTGACCCTCGGCCAGGCGCCTGGTGCCGCCGTCCACGGCGAGGGTCGCGGCGAGAGCCGTGCCGCCAACGTGCGGGCGCTGCAGCAGGCCGCGGCCTGATCGCGCCCGCCGCCCGGAGCCGCCGATGGCCTTCGCTTCCTTCGACGACCGGCGTGCCAGCGCGCCGATGGCCGAGATCAACATGGTGCCGCTCATCGACGTGATGCTGGTGCTGCTGATCATCTTCATCGTCACCGCGCCGCTGCTCACGCATGCCGTCAAGCTCGAGCTGCCGCGCGTGAGCTCGCAGCCGAACCCGCACAAGCCCGAGAAGATCGACTTCGCGATCGACGCCGCCGGCCAGCGCTTCTGGAACGGCGAGCCGCTCACGCGCGCTGCGGCGGCCGAGCGCTTCACCGCCGCCGGCAAGGCGACGGTGCAGCCCGAGATCCACCTGCGTGCCGACCAGTCGGTGGCCTACCGCGCCGTGGCCGAGACGCTGGCCGACGCCACTCGTGCCGGGCTCACGCGCATCGGCTTCGTCAGCGAACCCGAAAAGCCCTGACGAGGCCCAGAAGCGACCCGAACACGCGTTCGAACCACCGACCCAACCAGGCGCGCCGCCCGCAAGGTCGCGTGAAACGACAGGACGACCCCACGAGGACACGATGAGACGACCGAATCCACCCCAGAAGAACTGCCGCTCGAGCGGCGGGCCGGCCATGCGCTTGCTGCCTCTGGCCACCTTGGCCGCAAGCCTCGGCATTCCCGTGCTCGCTCTGGCACAACAGGCGCCTGCGCCGGCGGGCGCCGCCAGCGCTCCGGCCGGTGCACCTGCTGCTGCGGCCGCGGATCCAGCCAAGCCGGCCACCGTCATGCCCGTGGTGCGCGCGCGTGCCGCCGCCGAGGCGCAGGGCAAGGACGGCGTGCAGGCCACCACCACGCGCATCGGCAAGGGGCAGCAGGAACTGCGCGACATCCCGCAGTCGGTCACCGTCGTCACCGAGCGGTTGATCGACGACCGCAACCTCGACACGCTGAAGGACGTGCTGCGCCAGTCTTCGGGCATCTCTTTCCTCGCCGCCGAGGGCGGCGAGGAGGACATCCGGCTGCGCGGCTTCTCGCTGCAGGCGACCGGCGACGTGTTTGTCGACGGCATGCGCGACCCCGCGTTCTACGAGCGCGACACCTTCTTCTTCGACCGCGTCGAGATCATCCGCGGCTCGGCGTCGATGCTGTTCGGCCGGGGCTCCACCGGTGGCGCGGTGAACATGGTGACGCGTGTGCCCCGCCTCATCGAGGAGCACCAGGTCGACGTCACCGCCGGCAGCCACGGCTACCTGCGCGTGGTGGGCGACTTCAACCTGTTGCTCGCGCCCGGCGTGGCGTTGCGCCTGGGCACCATGGCCACCGAGGCCGAGAACAACGGCGCCGGTTCGAGCATCAGCAAGACCGGCATTGCCGGCACGCTGAACTGGGGCATCGGCGAGCGGCACGAGTTCTCGGCCAGCGCCTACCACCTGGACAATCAAAACGGCATGAACTACGGCATGCCGTGGATCCGGCCGACGCTGGCCTCGCCGGTGAGCGAGACGACGCTGCTGCCGCTGTCGCCCACCGCCTACTACGGCATGGCGAGCGATCGCAATCACGGCTCGGCCAGCACCGTGGGTCTGGCGCACACCTGGCGGCTCGGGCGCAACGAAGAGCTCGTCACCCAGGTACGACGCGGCCACTACGCGCGTGACCAGCGGGCCGGCACGGTGCGCTTCGCCAACGCGGCTGCGCAGACGGGCGGTGTGGCCGTGAGCCTGGCCACCTTCGGCCCGGACACCGTCATCAACCGCGGCACGCAGCTGAAGATCCAGGACCTCGACACGCTCTTTGCGCAAAGCGACTACGCCAGCAAGTTCAAGGCCTTCGGCATGGGCCACAGCCTGCAGGCGGGTGTCGACCTGGCTCAGGAGCGCAAGCGTGTCTACGCCGCGCGCAACGCAGCGCAAGGCGGGGTCGTGCCGGTGAAGCCGCCCACCCTGGTCGGCACGCCCGACGACGGTGCCTCGATCGACGAAGACGCGCGCGTGCTGCGCCTGGCCAACCGCTACGAGAGCCGGGGCGAGGGGCTGTACGTGCAGGACCTGGTCGAGTTCGTGCCGAAGTGGAAGGCGCTGCTCGGTCTGCGCCACGACCACCTGGTCGGCGACTACGACACCCTCGCCATCCCGAACGCCGCGCCCGGGCCCGAGACGGCGACAAGCTATCGCATGAGCGTCTCCGAGCTCAGCAAACGCGTCGGCCTGATGTTCCAGCCGAACGAGCGCATGAGCTTCCACTTCTCGTACGCCACCTCGTTCAACACCTCGGGCGATGCCTACTCGCTCTCGGCGGCCAACGTCGACGTGCCGCCCGAGAAGAGCATCAACCTCGAGCTTGGCGCCAAAGTCGATTCGGCCGACGGCAACTTCACCGTCCGCGTGGCCGCGTTCCGGTCCACCAAGCTGAACGAGCGCAACACCGACCCGCTGGTGAACCTCGTCACGCTGTCGGGCAAGCGGCATGTCGCCGGGTTCGAGATCGACCTCACCGGCCGCCTGACGCCGGCCTGGGAGGTGTGGGGCTCGTACATGTGGATGCCGGTGGCCAGGATCGACGTCGGCGCGCCCGGCGCCGACGGGCAAGGCGAGCGGCCCTCGCTGACGCCACAGCACACTGGCTCGATCTGGACGACCTACAAGCTCTCGCAGGCGCTGCGCGTGGGGGCCGGGCTCAATGCCCGCTCGGGGCAGCAGCCGCTGCGCAACCCGGGGTACTACGCGCCGAAGTTCATCACCGGCGACCTGATGGCCGAGTACCACGTCGTGTACGAGAAGCTGATCTTCAAGGCCAACCTCATCAACGTGGCCGACAAGCTGTATGCCGATCAGCTCTACCCGGGCCACTACATCCCGGGGCCGGGGCGCATGCTGCAGGTGACCGGCAGCTACAAGTTCAACTGAGGGTGGAGGCCGCGATGAACGGGTTGTCGTTGGGCCGGCGGCGGGCGCTGCTGGGTGCCCTGGCGCTGGCGCAGCCCTGGGCATCGCCCTTGGCGGCTGCGACCGGAGCGCCTGGTGCCTCCGGGACGGCATCGGCCGCGGCTGGCCCCGAAGGGATCGCCGTGCCGATGCGCCTTGCCACCGCCTGGCGCGCAGCCTCTTCGCCTGCGGGCGTCTCACCCGACCGTGTCGGCGTGCTCGAGATCGACTGGGCGTCGGGCCACGTGCGCGTTGTGGCGGACGTGCCGGTGGCCGGCCGTGCGCACGGTCTGCTCGCACTGGCCGATGGTGGGTTCCTCGCCGTGGCCAACCGGCCGGGCCGCTGGCTGCTGCGCTGCGACGCGCGCGGCCAGGTTCAGCAGCGGCTTTCGATCGACGACGAGCGGCCGCGGCGCACCTTCAACGGCCACGTCGAAATGAGCGGCAAGGGCGGCAAGGGCGGCGAGGGCGACACAGGAGATTGGCTCTACACCACCGAGACCGACCCCGCCACCGGCGACAGCTGGCTCAGCGTTCGCGACGCGCGCACGCTGGTGCGCGTGTCGCAGTTTGCCGCCGGTGGCCGCGACGCGCACCAGTTCCTGCGCGCGCGCGACGGCTCGCTGCTCGTGGCCATCGGCGGCATCGTGCGCGACCGCGAAGGCCGCAAGATCGAGGCCGAGCGCATGGCGCCTTCGCTCGTGCGCCTGGCGCCCGAATCGGGTCGGCTGCTCGGGCAATGGCAACTGGACGATCCCCGATTGAGCATCCGCCACATCGCCTGGGCGCGCGAGCGCAGCGGCGCGCTGGCGAACGAGGTCAGCGGCGCGCCGCTGCTGGGCCTGGCCCTGCAGGCCGAGCACGAGCAGGAAGACCGCCGACGCAATGCCCCCACGTTGGCCACGTGGGATGGTGCGTCGCTGCGCATCGCCACGGCCGACGCCAGCGCGGGCGGCTACGCGGGCGACATCGCCGCCGGGCCGGGCGGTGGTTTCGTCATCAGCGCCCAGAAGGCGCGCCGTGGCCTGTGGTGGCATCCTGCGCGGCCCGAACGCCTCACGCCCGTGGCCGAGCTCACCGAGCCCTGCGCCCTGGCCACCGTGGACGGTGGCGCCGGCGTGCTCATCAGCGCGGGCCGCGGCGTGGCGCGCTGGCATGCGCGCGAAGCCCCGGCCATGCTGCCCTGGCCGGTCGCGCTGGCGCCCGACAACCACTGGGTGGTGCTGCGCGGCGCGTGAGCGCCGACCGTGCCTACGCGAGCAGGCCGTGGCGGCGCGCCAGCGCCATCAGGCGCTCGACCTCGCGGTCGTGCACGCCGCGCTCGCGCAGCGCGACGGCGGTTTCGGCCAGGTACTCGAGCGTCGTGCCGTAGCGCCCGCGCGCACGGCGCAGGATGTGCAGCATCTCCGCGTCGGCCAGGCGCGGCAGGCAGGCCGGGCTCTGGCGCGCCAGCGTGAAGGCGAGGGCCAGCACCGGACCGCTGGCTGTGCGGCATGGCACGAGGCGCGCGTCGTACACGCCGGTGGGCATCTCGCGCGCCCACAGGCGGTCGAGCTCGGCCTCGGCGCGTGCCGGGTGCAGGCGGTAGACCGCGCCGCGGCATGCGCCGCCGGGCAGCAGCGCGAAGACGAGCCCCGGCTCCTCGGGCGTGCCGCGATTGACGCGCGAACGCATGCGCAGCGCCCGGTGCCAGCCGCGCAGCAAGGCCGGCCGGTGCTCGACGGCCTCGAACTCGGGCCGCCAGAGCAGCGACGCGTAGCCGAACACCCACCATTGCGGCTCGCCGTGCCAGCGCCGGCGCAGCATCGCCAACTGCTCGGTCGGGTCGCGCAGGATCAGCTCCGGGGGCAGGCCGAGGGTCATGGCCCGGCATTGTCGCCAGGGCACGCAACGGGCGCCGTGCCAGGGTTGCGGTGGAACGCATCCTGATTTGACGATGTAACCAGGTTACGCAATACTTGATACGCAGGTTACGAAGCCCGGTCGCCATTAGCCGCATTAGCCGCATTAGCCGCATCAGCCGCATCAGCCGCATCAGCCGCATCAGCCGCATCAGCCGCATCAGCCTCACATGCCCCAGAGCCTCCACCCCACCCTGCGCGCGGTCACCGAGCGCATCTGCCAGCGCAGCGCCGCCACGCGGGTGCCGTACCTGGCCCGCATCGAGCGCCTGCTGGCACGCCCGCGCGGCAGTGATCGGCTCGGCTGCGCCAACGTCGCGCACGCATTCGCGGCGCTGCCCGCCCACGACAAGCTGCGTGTCGTGGCCGAGCGCGCGCCGCACATCGGCGTGGTCACGGCCTACAACGACATGCTCTCGGCGCACCAGCCCTACGAGGGCTACCCGGCGCTCATCCGCGAAGAGGCGCGCCGCCTCGGCGCCACCGTGCAGGTGGCCGGCGGCGTGCCCGCCATGTGCGACGGCGTCACGCAGGGCCAGCCGGGCATGGAGCTGAGCCTGTTCTCGCGCGACGCCATCGCCATGGGCACGGCCATCGCGCTCTCGCACGACGTGTTCGACGGCGTGCTGCTGCTCGGCATCTGCGACAAGATCGTGCCCGGGTTGCTCATCGGCGCGCTGCACTTCGGCCACCTGCCCTGTGTCTTCGTGCCCGCCGGGCCGATGGGCACGGGGCTGGCCAATGCCGACAAGGCCAAGGTGCGCGAGCGCCACGCCGCCGGCGAGGTCGGGCGCGAGGCGCTGCTCGCCGCCGAGAGTGCCGCGTACCACGGTGCCGGCACCTGCACCTTCTACGGCACGGCCAACAGCAACCAGATGCTGCTCGAGGCGATGGGCCTGCACGTGCCGGGTGCCGCGTTTGCGCACCCTCACGGCGAGCTGCGCTCGGCGCTCACACGCGAGGCCGTGGCCACCGTGCTGCGCGCGACGGCGCGCGGCGCGCCACTCCGGCCGTCCTCCGAACCATCCTCGCAGTCGCCTTTCCGACCCATCGGCCGACTCGTCGACGAGCGCGTCATCGTCAATGCCATGGCGGCGCTGCTCGCCACCGGCGGCAGCACCAACCACCTCATCCACTGGGTGGCGGTGGCGCGCGCCGCCGGCATCGCCCTCGACTGGAGCGACTTCGCCGAGTTGTCGGCCGTGGTGCCGCTGCTGGCGCGCGTGTACCCCAACGGCGAGGCCGACGTGAACCAGTTCCAGGCCTGCGGCGGGCCCGGGTTCGTGATCGGCGAACTGCTCGCCGCCGGCCTGATGCACGCCGACGTGGCCACGGTGGGTGAGGGCGGCCTCGCGAGTTATGGCCGGGTGCCGGCGCTCGCCGAGGGCCAGCGCCTGCGGTGGAGCGCGCCCGATGTGGCCGCAGCTGACCCGGCCATCGTGCGCCCCGTGTCGCAGGCGTTTTCGCCCACCGGCGGGCTGAAGCTGCTCACCGGCAACCTGGGCCGCGCCGTCATCAAGACCTCGGCCGTGCCGGACATCCGCCACGTCGTCGAAGCCCCGGCGCGCGTGTTCACCAGCCAGGAGGCCCTGCTTGCGGCCTTCAACGCAGGCGAGCTGGAACGCGACGTGGTCGTCGTCGTGCGCTTCCAGGGGCCGCGCGCCAACGGCATGCCGGAACTGCACAAGCTGACACCACCGCTGGCGGTGCTGCAGGGCCGCGGCTTCCAGGTGGCCCTCGTCACAGACGGGCGCATGAGCGGCGCCAGTGGCAAGGTGCCGGCCGCGATCCACGTGAGCCCCGAGGCGCTGGCCGGCGGTCCGCTGGCGAAGCTGCGCGACGGCGATGTTGTCCGCGTCGATGCGGTCGCCGGCACGCTCTCGGCGCTGGTGGAAGAGACCACGTGGTTGCAGCGCGAGAATGCCGAGCGGCCGGCCGACGAGGCCGAAGCGCACGAGCACGATCTTGGCCGCGAGCTCTTCGCCGGATTCCGGCGCCATGTCAGCAGCGCCGAAGAAGGCGCGATCAGCTGGCTCTGAACAGCGTGGCCACCGGCCACCCAACACGATGACGAACACCCGCTCCTCCACCACAGGCACCACCGCGCCGCTCGTCCCTGCCGACCTGGCCCGCCACGGGCCGGTGATCCCGGTCATCGTCGTCGACCAGCTCGACCACGCCGTGCCACTGGCGCGCGCGCTCGTGGCCGGTGGTGTGAAGGTGCTCGAAGTGACTCTGCGCACGCCGGTGGCGCTGGCCGCCATCGAGGCGATGGCGCGCGCCGTGCCCGAGGCCATCGTCGGCGCCGGCACGCTGCGCACCGCTGCCGACGTGCGCGCGGCGTGCGACGCTGGCGCGCGCTTCGGCGTGAGCCCGGGCTACACCCGCGAGATCGGCGCCGCCTGCCGCGCGGCGGGCCTGCCCCTGCTGCCCGGCGTGGCCACCGCCGGCGAGGTGATGGCGGCGAGTGCCGACGGGCACGATTTCCTGAAGTTCTTCCCGGCCTCGGCCGCTGGCGGCGTGCCGATGCTGAAGGCGCTGGCGGGGCCGTTTGCCGACGTGGCCTTCTGCCCGACAGGCGGCATCAGCGTGGAGACGGCGCCTCAGTACCTGGCCCTGCCCAACGTGCGCGTGGTCGGCGGCTCCTGGCTGACGCCGGCCGATGCGCTGCGCGCGGGCGACTGGTCGCGCATCACGCAACTGGCGCGCGCCGCGTCGGCGCTTCGGTAGCGGGCGCCTCGGCGCTACTTGCGCACCGGCGGCGGCTTCACGTCGCCGCAGTCGGCAGCGACCCACTTGCTGGTGCTGTCCATGTCCATGCGGAAGGCCTTGCCCTGGCGCATGACGTTGACGAACATCTTGCCCTTGGTCTCGGTGTCGCTCACGAGGGTGAATTCGCCTTCGCCCTCGGCCGTGCCGCCGCGCTCGCTCTCGCAGGCGAACTTGAAGCGCACCGTGTTGCCGCTGCGCGAGTGGCCTGTGCTCTTGCAGTTCTTGTCGCCGGGGTTGAACTCGTTGCGGCTGGCCATCTCGGGCGAGATGCAGCTGCGCACGGTGTTCGGCTTGCCGGTCGCCATGCCCATGCCCTGGCGGGCCATCATGGCCTCGACCTGGGCCCGCTGCTCGGGCGGCATGCGCGCCATCTGTTCCTGCATGCGCGCCATCGCTGCCTCGACCTCGCCGCCGCTGGACTTCATGCTGACGGTGTTCTCCCACAGGCCCGGTCGGATCTTCTGCGCCTGGGCACCGCCGGCCCCGAGCACGGCGATGGTGGCCACGGCGAGCAGCCGCGGGGCGAGGTCGACGATGTGGCGAAACATGGCTCTGTTCCTTCTCTGGCCGCTCTTCGGGAGTGGGATGCTGCGCCGGACGTGGCGTCCAACGCACCATCCATTCTGGCCGGCCACGAACCCGCCGACCACCCGCGTGAGTGGGGAGGAATCGAGGTTCAGCCGGCGTCGCGCTCGATCAACTCGATCTTGTAGCCGTCAGGATCGGTGATGAAGGCGATCATGGTCGTGCCGCCCTTCACGGGGCCGGGCTCGCGCGTGATGGCGCCACCGAGCGCCGAGGCCTTGGCACGCACGGCGGCGCACGTGGCGGCGACGTCGGCCACGCCGATGGCCACGTGGCCGAAGGCACTGCCGAGCTCGTACTTCTCGACGCCGTGGTTGTAGGTGAGCTCGATCTCGGCGTGTTCCGGATTGCGCCCATAGCCGACGAAGGCGAGGTCGTACTTCTGGTCCGGCCTCTCGGTCGTGCGCAGCAGCGTCATGCCGAGCACCTGGGTGTAGAAGTCGATGGAGCGTTGCAGGTTGCCGACGCGCAGCATGGTGTGGAGGACTCTCATCGGCCTATTTTGACGGCATCTCGAAGACGAGGCAGGTCGTCGTGCCGTGTGCGTAGAGCGTGCCATCCGGGCCGACCAGGCGGCCCTCGGCCGTGGCGAGCTGGCGGCCGCAGTGCACCACCTCGCCGATGGCACGCACGCGCGCCAGCGTCGGCGGGATGGCGCGCACGAGGTTCACGCTCAGTTCGGCCGTTGTGTAGGCGCGGCCCTGCGGCATCATCGTGTGCACGGCGCAGCCGAGCGCGCTGTCCAGCAGCGTCGCATACCAGCCGCCGTGGATGCCGCCCATCGGGTTGAGCAGCGTGGGTCCGGGCCGGCCCTGGAAGACGGCGCGACCGGCCGCCACCTCGATGATCATGAAGTCCAGCGTGCGCGCGATGGCGGCATGCGGCAATTCGCCGGCCAGCATGCGCTGCATCAGCGTCAGGCCGTCGATCGACAGCACCACGTCGCGCGGCGCCACGCCCGGGCCGGGGCCGCGCTCGAGCTGCGCGCGCAGCGCGGTCTCGGCCGCCAGCCAGGCGTCGAGCTCGGAGGGTTTCGAAGCGGCCGCAGGGCCAGAGGCGGGCTTGTCCATTTCGGGCGTGGGGATTGGTTGTATATGCAAACATTCTCGGCCATGCGTTCCCACCCTGCACCCGCCACGAGAAAGCCCCTGTCGGCGAAATCCTCGGCTTCCTCAGCAGCGCCGCCCGCGGCGACGGCGGCAGTCGTGCAGGGCTGCACCCACCTCAAGCTGCGCCAGCTCGGGCGCGTCGTGGCCCGTCACTACGAGGCAAGCCTCGCCGGCAGCGGTCTCAGGATCAACCAGTACTCGCTGCTGTCGGCCGTGGTGAAGCTCGGCCCGGTCGGCCTCGGCGAGCTGGCCTCGGCGCTGCGGCTGGACAGCTCGACGCTTTCGCGCAACCTGCAGCCTCTGGTGGATCAACAGCTCGTCGAGGTGCGGCCGGGCGCGGGCGACGCGCGCAGCCGCGTCGCCGTGGCCACCGCGGCGGGCGAGGCGATGCGCGCCGAGGCGCAGCGCGCCTGGAAGCAGGCGCAGCTGGCGCTGAACGAACGACTGGGGCGCGAGCGCGTGGCCACGCTGCACGCCTTGATCGATGAATCGCTGGCGATGCTCGAGTCGCCGGCTCAGGACGCCGACCATGAGCCAGACTGACGCCGCCCGTTCTTTGCCACGGCTGCCCCCGCTCGCCCTGGTGCTGCTGGCCGCCGCGGGCACCTTTGCGTTGACGATGGGCGCGCGGCAGTCGATGGGCCTTTTCGTCGGCGCGCTCAACACGCACACCGGCCTCGGGCTGGCGGCGGTGAGCCTGGCCTTCGCGTTTGGCCAGCTCTGCTGGGGTTTGACGCAGCCGCTCGCCGGCATCGTCGCCGACCGAGCCGGGCCAGGGCGCGTGCTCGTGGTTGGCGTGCTGCTGGTGGCGCTGGGCACCTGGCTGATCCCGCGCATGCAGAGCACGACCGGCCTCGTGCTCGCCATCGGCGTGCTGGCCGCGGGTGGCGCCGGCATGGCCGGCCCGGCGGTGCTGATGGCGGCGGTGACGCGGCTCGTCGACCCGGCCCGGCGCGGCTTTGCCACCGGCGTCGTCAACGCCGGCGGCTCGTTCGGCCAGTTCATCTTCGCGCCGTTGGCGCAGGCCATCACGGCGGCCTCTGGCTGGATGGCGGCGGTGCAGGCGCTGGCCTTCATCACGCTGCTGGCGCTGCCGGCGGCGTGGGTGCTGCGCGCGCCGCCGCAGGTTGCGGCGGCGGCCGGCAGGCCGCCGCGCGAAGGCACGCGCGCCGCCATCGCACGCGCCTGGCGCGACAAGAGCTACCGGCTGCTGGCCGCCGGTTTCTTCGTCTGCGGTTTCCACGTCGCCTTCCTCGCCACGCACCTGCCGGGTGTCGTGGCCAGCTGCGGCCTCGCCCCCGAGGTGGGTGCGTGGTCGCTGGCGCTGCTGGGCCTGTTCAACATCGTCGGCAGCGTTGGCATCGGCTGGGCCATGGGCTACCAGGGCGGGCGCTGGCGCATGAAGTCGATGCTGTCGCTGATCTACGCCACGCGCGCCGTGGCCGTCCTCCTGTTCGTGCTGGCGCCGAAGTCGACGGCAGTCGTGCTCGTCTTCGCGGCGGTGATGGGCCTCACCTTTCTCTCGACGGTGCCGCCGACGGCGGGCCTCGTGGCGCGCTTCTTCGGGCCGGCGCACATGGCCACGCTCTTCGGCCTCGTCATGCTCTCGCACCAGATCGGCGGCTTCCTCGGCGCATGGCTCGGCGGCCAGGTGTTCGAGGCGACCGGCGGCTACGACGTGGTGTGGTTCATCGACATCGCGCTCGCCGTGGCGGCAGCGCTCATCCACCTGCCCATTGCCGAGCCACGCACGACACCCGCACCTGCCGCAGCCGCGGCCGCGGGGGGCTGATCTCCGGACGGCGCCCTCAGGGGCTGCCTGACCCCACGCCCGCCAGCACCGCCACGCCGATGGCCGCGAACACCACGGCCGCGATGCGGTGCACCCACTGCACCGGCAGCAGCTTCACGGCTTTGTCGCCGAGCAGTACCGCGGGCACGTTCGCGATCATCATGCCCAGCGTCGTGCCGGCGGTCACCGTGACCAGCGCGTCGTAGCGCGCGGCCAGCATGATGGTGGCGATCTGTGTCTTGTCGCCCATCTCGGCGAGGAAGAACGCGACCGTCGTGATGCCGAAGACGCCTAAGCGGCCCGGCCCGGCGCGCGCGCCCTCGTCGTCGTCAACGCGGTCGGGCACCAGCATCCACAGCGCGACGGCGATGAACGAGCCGCCCAGCACCCAGCGCAGCCACTGTGGGTCGACCACGCGCGTGATCCAGGTGCCGAGCGCGCCGGCGGCGGCGTGGTTGGCGAGCGTCGCTACCAGGATGCCGGCGATGATCGGCCCCGGCCGGTGGTAGCGCGCCGCCAGCAGCAACGCCAGCAGTTGCGTCTTGTCGCCGATCTCACCCAAGGCCACCACGCCGGTGGAGACGAGGAAGGCCTCGATCAACCGGGCCCTCCGCGGCGGGCGCCGCCGCGCGTGTGCCGAGCAACGTGCGGGCGGCTCAGACCGGCACCGTGTAGTTGAGCGTCATGCGGCCCCCGTCGACGACGACGATCTCGCCGGTGACGTAGCTTGCGGCGTCGGAGAGCAGGAAGGCCACGACGTCGGCGATCTCGGCCGGCTCGCCCAGGCGCTTCATCGGTGTGCGGCTCATGATGCGCGAGCGCGCCTCGTCGCTCGTCAGCACGGCCGCCTTCGCCAGCTCGGTGGCGATGGTGCCCGGCGCCACGGCGTTGACGCGCACGCGCTGGTCGGCCAGCGAGAGCGCCATCACGCGCGTGAGCTGGTTGATGGCGCCCTTGCTGGCGTTGTAGCTGGCGATGGTCGGGATGGTGAGCGTGCCGTTGACGCTGCTCATGTTGACGATGGCGCCGCGGCTGGACCGTTCGCCGGCGCCGGGCGCGTACTTCACCAACTCGCGCGCCACTGCCTGACCGACAAGGAAGCTGCCCTTCAGGTTGACGTCGAGCACGGCATCCCAGTCGGCCTCGGTGATCTCGAGAAAGGGCGCGGCCTTGAAGATGCCGGCGTTGTTGACGAGGCCGTCGAGGCGGCCGAAGGCGGCGAGCGTGGCGTCGAGCGCCGCGTCCACGTCGGCCTTTTTGGCCACGTTGCAGTGGCAATAGGTGGCCGAGGCGCCGAGCTCGGCCGCGAGGCGGGCGCCGGCGTCGTCGGCGAGGTCCCACAGCGCCACGCGCGCGCCGTCGGCGACGAGGCGCCGGGCGCAGGCTTCGCCGATGCCCTGGGCACCGCCGGTGACGATGTAGATGCGGCCTTCGAGGCCGAAGCGGATGGAGGGCTGGGTCATGCGGCGCGCCGCGGCGCGCAGGGGCTCGACGGCGGGCGCGCAGTTTAGCTGCGTGCCGGACCCCCAAACACCGCCGACGAGGTTGCCGACGAGGGGCGACTACGAGGCGGCGGCTTCGCGCTCCGCCGTGGGGGTCGGCGGGGCCTTGCGGCCGCGCATGGCACGGCGCAACGCGACCGCCGCGTCGGCATTGGCGCCCCCCGTTCCGGCGTCCAGCCGGAAGACCTGCACGGCCTCGGCCACGGCGGCGGCCTGGGCCTGCAGGTCGAGTGCCGAGGCGGCGACCTGCTCGACCAGCGCTGCGTTGCGTTGCGTGATGCCGTCCATCTGCGTCACGGCTTCGTTAACCTGCGAGATGCCGGCGAGTTGCTCCTGGGCGCCGGAGCTGATCTGGTCGATGACGTCGCTGGCGTCACGCACCGCGGTCAGCGCACCCTCCATCGTCTGGCGCGCCTCGCCGGTGAGGCGGTTGCCCGCCTCGACCTGCTCGGCGCTCTCGCCGATGATCTGCTTGACCTCGCGCGCAGCGCCCGTGGTCCGCTGCGCCAGCGCGCGCACCTCGGCGGCGACGACGGCGAAGCCGCGGCCCTGCTCCCCAGCGCGGGCGGCCTCGACCGCGGCATTGAGGGCCAGGATGTTGGTCTGGAAGGCGATGCTGTCGATGACGCCGATGATCTCGCCGATGCGGCGCGACGAGCCGTCGATGACCTGCATGGTCTGCGCGACGTCGTTCATGGCCTGGCTGCCGCGAGACGTGACTTCGCGCGCACGGCCGGCCAGCTCCGCGGCCTTTTCGGCCGAGTGCGCGCTGTTGCGCACGGTGCTCGTGATCTCCTCCATCGACGAGGCGGTCTCCTGCAGGCTGGCCGCCTGCGACTCGGTGCGTGCGGAGAGGTTCTGGTTGCCTTCGGCGATCTCGCGCGTGGCGTCGTGCATGCGCTCGACCTCGTTGCGCGCGTCGCGCACGATGCTGCGCAGGTTGACGTTGAGCTGCGCCAGCGCCCGGCGCAGGTCGGCCACGGCCCCTTCGCCCCGCGCTTCGATGACCTGCGTGAGATCGCCCGCGGCCATGCGGTTGGCGATTTCGATGAGGCGCTGCAGCGGCGCCACGGTCATGCGGCCGATGATCGGTCCGCCGAGCGCGGCGCCGAGGGCCGCCGCCGCAGTGGCGACGCCCCAGGCCATGCCGCCTGCCATGCCGGAAAGCGCGGCCACGGCTGCGGCGGAGGTGCCGGTGAGAGCGGCGCAGGCCAGCGTGACGCGCGTGCCGAGACCGGGCCGGCGCAACCGATCCAGCCGTCCTGCCCAGGTGAGGCGGCGCAGGACCGCCCCTTCGAGCGTGTGCACGCGGCGGTCGCCGGCCGCTTCTTCGCGCATGGTGGCGTAGAGCGCTTCCGCCGCGGCCACCTGCTCGCGCGTGGGCTCCGAGCGCACGGACATGTAGCCCACGGGTTGGCCGTTGTCCATGAGGGGCGTGACGTTCGCCATCACCCAATAGTGACTGCCATCCTTGCGCCGGTTCTTCACGGGTGCCGACCAAGGTCGTCCCGACGCGATGGTGGCCCACATGTCGCGAAATGCCTCCGCCGGCATGTCGGGGTGGCGGATCAGGTTGTGCGGCTGGCCCAGCAGGTCCTCGCGCGCATAGCCGCTGACGGTGATGAAGGAGGCGTTGCAGTAGAGGATGCGACCCTTCAGGTCGGTGGTCGAGACCAGCGTCGCCCCGCGAGGGAACGGGTACTCGGTCGCGACGACGGGCAGGTTGGTGCGCATGCGGGGCTCGGTGTCCGGGCGACGGCCTGCGTCGGCCGAGCCCGAAGGATGTTCTTGCAAGGGACCCGCGAACGTTAGATGGACGCTGACTGCGCAAAGGGCGGAGATGGGCCCTGAATTCCTGTCATCGTCATTTCTGGCGCAAGACAGGCAACAAGGCGGTCAGCGTTGTCTTCCGAGCAACCCTGCATTCAACCGCCAGGCACCGCCCCGGTGGGCGCGCGGGATCTCATGGCCGATCGAGCCAGATGGCCATGCCCTGGGCATTGAGCTCCAGGTCCATGGCGAGCAGTTCGGCCACGCGCTCGCGCGGCAGCGTGCAGCCGTGCGCGGCCAGGCTGGCGCAGAAGAGGTCGAGCTGACCCGCCTTCAGCATCTCGTGGCGTGCATCGGGTCCCGAAGCCGCCTGCTGGGTTCGCCGCCCCATCGCCACCAGTTGGGCGAGCAGTTCGAGCAGCAGCGCGCCCAGCCGCGCGACCTCGGTGACGCGGCTGTAGTGCGTGAGATACATGCAGGCCGGTTCGCGCGCGAGCAGGCGCCGCACCGAGGCCTGCAGCACCTCGGGCTCGAACTGCACCGGCGTGGCCGTGGGCACGATCCAGGCCCCACGGGGGCTGTCGAATTCGCGGTAGCTGAGGCCGAAGGTGTCGCCCGTGAACCAGCCGCGCGAGGTCTCGTCCCAGATGCAATGGTGGTGGCGCGCATGCCCGGGCGTGTCGGCAATGAGCAGTGGCCGCTCGCCCAGGTGCACGACCATGCCATCGGCCGTGGAGAGCACCCGTTCGGCCGGCACGGGCAGCAGTTCCCCATAGGCGCGCGCCATCTCCGCCGCGCCGTAGACGGCGGAGGCGCCTTGCCAGAGCATGCTCGGGTCGACGATGTGGCGGGCACCGCGCGGATGCACGAGCACGCGCGCCTGCGGCAACGCGCGCATCAACTGGCCGACGCCGCCGGCATGGTCGAGGTGCACGTGCGTCGGAATGACCCAATCGACCGATTCGGGGCCCAGGCCCAATGCCTGTAGTGCGCCCAGCAGGCGCGGCCCGGCGAAGGCGGTGCCGGTGTCGATGAATGCAGCCCGGCCCTGCTGCACCAGCAGGTAGGCCGCGTCGAAATGGTCGCGATGGAAGGCCGTGTCGATGGCGAAAACGCCATGCGACAGCGGCTGCAGCCAGGGCGGCAGGGTTGCGGCCATCAGCGTGGTGTCGTCCGCCTCGGCGGGGCCCGCCAGTGAAGCCGGACGAGGCGGCCGGGGTGACCGCACCGCCTCACTGCGGCGCGATGGTCCACAGGCGCGCGATCTCGGCGGCGCCGTCCGCGCCTTTCACGCTGCGCAGCGTCTGCGCCGCCTGCGCGCGCGTCTTGGGCGACTGCAGTTGCGCCATGCCCAGTCGCAGCCGAGCCTCGTCGGGGCGCTTGAGCTGGCCCTTCGCGATGCCTTGCTGAATGAGCGCCAGGCCCTTGTCGAACTCACCGGCCGAGACCAGTGCATAGCCGACCTTGACGAGGCCGTCGCCTTCCTTCTCGGCCGCGGCCTCGCTCGCCTGGCGCGCCATCGTCGCGGCGGCCTCGGCCGCCTGCTTGTCGGCCAGGTCGCGCAGGCGCTGGTGCCGCGCCGCCTCGGCCCCGGTGCCGAGCACGCCGGCCTTGTAGCCCTGCTCGACGATGCGCTTGGCCTCGAAGGGCAGGCCGGCCTGCAGCGACAGCTGCGCCATCTCCATGAATTCCTCGGTCTTGGCCAGCGTGCCGGTGGCCAGGCGCAGGCGCATCACGTCGAGCTCGTAGCGCGGCGAGAAGCCGCTCTTGCGCGGCAGGCGGCCGAGGAAGGCGCTCCAGTAGTCCTTCTTCGGGTAGTTCAGCAGCAGCTTCTCGAGCGTGAGCACGTAGCCGTTGGTGTTGCCGGTCTTCTGCTGCGCGTCGGCCAGACGCAGCAGGTCGCCCTCTTCGGGCCGGCGGCCGGCGGACTCGGCGGCCGCCACGGCAGCCCCGGCGTCGCGCGCGATGGCGCCATAGTCGCCGCTGGTCGACTGCAGGTACTGCTGCAGCTGCTTGATCGAGGGGCCGTTGTTGCCCGCGGCCACGGCCTTCTGCAGCCACTCGTTGGCCTTGGCGTTGTTGCGCTGCTGCGCGTAGGCCGAGGCCAGCTGCTCGGCGAACTGGCCCAGCTGCGCACCGCTGGCGCGGCCGGCCATCGCCTCCAGGGCCAGGATGGCCGTGGGCAGGTCGCTGGCGCGCTGCGCGGCCGCGGCCTTCATGCCGTCGATCGTGTTGCGCTCGGAGGGGGTGATGCCGCCCACCGACTCGGCCTCGCGCACCTTGGCCAGCGCCTCCTTGGCCTTGCCGGCCTTGAGCAATTCGCCCGCGGCTTGCAGCGGCTTGCCGACCTCGGGCCGCAGGCCTTGCGCCAGGCCCGGGCCAGCGGCCAGCGCGGACAGCGCGACCACCGAGGCGAGGCCGAGCGTGCGCGCCCGCGAGCGGAATGAGGGGCGCAGCAAGGAGGTGCGTGAGTAGGCGCGTGAGGAGGAGCGCAAGGAGGACGTGGAGCTCATCGTGCCGTCTGCAGTAGGGAAGGAAGGGGAGGCAACGGTGCGGCCGCCGACGCCGCGGCCGGCGCTAGAGGAACTGCTCGTTGCCGACGATGCCGATCTTGGTGACCCCGAGGCGTTGCGCCGAAGCAAGGATCATCGCCACCACCTTGTAGGTGACGAGCTTGTTCGGTCTGAGATGCACTTCGGCCTGGTCGGGTTCCGCGGCCACCTGCTGCAGCCGCGACTCGAGCGTGGCGCGGTCGGGGATGATCTCGCCGTTCCAGCCGATCGTGCCGTCGAAGTCGACGTCGATGCGGATGATCACCGGCGGCTTGGGCGGTGTCTGGTTCTTGCTCGGCACGGGCATGTTCATCTTCACCGCGTGCGTCTGGATCGGGATGGTGATGATGAACATGATGAGCAGCACCAGCATCACGTCGATGAGCGGCGTGGTGTTGATGTCGACCATCACGTCGGCTTCGTCGCCGCCCGAATTGCCCACTTGCATGGCCATGGGGGTGGTTCCTCGTTCTCTCTGACGTGATGACTACCGCGACACCTGGCCGGCCGGCGGCTCGGTGATGAAGCCGACCTTGAAGATGCCGGCGCGCTGGCAGGCCACGACGACGCGGCCGACCGCCTCGTAGCGCACCTCGAGGTCGCCGCGGATGTGAACCTCGGGCTGCGGGTCCTTCACCGATTCCACCTTCAGGCGCGCCACCAGCGCCTCGTGGTCGGGGATGCGCTGCAGACCCCAGTAGACCTCGCCGTCGCGGTTGACCGCGAGCACGATGTTCTCGGGCTTGGTCTGGGTGGGAAGGTTGCGTTCCTTGGGCAGCTCGAGCTTGATCGTCTGCGTGACCACCGGAATCGTGATCAGGAAGATGATCAGCAGCACCAGCATCACGTCCACCAGAGGCGTGGTGTTGATGGTGTTGTTGAACTGCTCTTCGGCGTCGCCTTCGGCGGGGCCGACGTTCATCGCCATGGCGATCTCCTACTGGGCATGCCGCGAGGGCCGTGCGCCATCAGCGCTTGCCCGCGATGAGCACGTTGTGCAGGTCGCCGGCGAAGGCGCGCGTCAGGTCCATGACGGTCTTGTTGCGGCGCACGAGCCAGTTGTAGCCCATCACCGCCGGCACCGCGACCGCCAGGCCGATGGCGGTCATGATGAGCGCCTCGCCCACGGGGCCGGCGACCTTGTCGATGGAGGCTTGGCCGCTGATGCCGATCTTCACGAGCGCGTTGTAGATGCCCCAGACGGTGCCGAAGAGGCCGACGAACGGCGCCGTCGAGCCGACCGTGGCGAGGAAGGCAAGTCCGTCCTGCAGGCGGCTGTTGATGTTGCCGGTGGCGCGGTCGACCGACATGCTGATCCACGTGTGCTTGTCGATGCTCTCGACCATCGTGCCTTCATGGTGGTCGCTCGCCTTCACGCCCTGCTCGGCGATCCAGCGGAAGGCCGAGCCTTCCTTGAGCGTGCCGACACCGGCCTTCACCGAGCTCGCCTTCCAGAAGGCCTCGGCGTCGGCCTTGGCGTTGCTCAGCATGGCGCGTTGCTCGAACAGCTTGGTGAAGATGATGTACCAGCTGCCCATCGACATGATGAGCATGATGACGAGCGTGCCCTTGGCGACGAAGTCACCCTGGTTCCACAGCGCCTTCAGGCCGTAGGGGTTCTCCACCGCCTCTTCGGTGACCGTGGGCTTGGGGGCCGTCGCTGCGTTGGCGGAGGTGGCGATCTGCGGCGGCTGCGCCACCGCCGAAGCCGCCTCGGCAGCGGGCGCCGACGCGGCTTGTGCCAGTGCCGGAGCCGGCACCGTGGCTGCGAGGGTGACGAAGGCGATCATGGCCAAAGCCAGCGACGCGCGCACGAGGTGTTGTTTCAACGACATGGCTCCTCCAGAGTCCGGTAGTGCATTCAAATGGGTGATGAAGGCGCGTTCAGCGGGTCGCGAGGCGCCGTGAGATGCGGGTGACGGGTGCGGATGACGAGGCAAGGGCGGCGAGGGATTCGCTGCCGCAGGGTGCCTACTCGATCTTCCAGACGAATTCGACTTCGGTCGTGCCGCCCGTCGGCCGGCCGTTCTCGTCGATGCCGGGGCGGAAGGTGCATTCGCTGAGCTTGCTCTGCGCAACACGGTCGAGCATCTTGTGCTCGCGGCTGCCGCCGGCGCTGCGAATGATCTGCGAGCTCTCGACCTTGCCATCGGCGCCGACGGTGAAGCGGATGCGCGTAGTGCCGGTGGCTTCGGCGCGCAGCGCGGCGGTGGGATAGTCCTCGTTGCGCGGGGCGCAGGACTGCACGTTCAACACCGCGGGGCGCGCGGCCACGCGCGGTGGCGGCGGCGGCGCAGGCGCCGGCGGTGCGGGCGTGGGGGGTGGCGCGGGGGCGATGGTCACCGGCGCAGGCGGCGGCGGTGTGATGACCGTGGTGATGGTCGGCGCGGGCACCGGCGGCGGAGTGACATTCACCTCCGGTGGCGGCACGAACGAAGGCGGTGGCGGCTGGAACTTCGGCGGCGGCGGCAGGTTTTCCGGCGGCGGCGGCGGGGGCGGCTTGACCTCGTCGATGATCTTCGTGTCGATCGGCGACTTGATCACCTCGACCATGCGTTGCGCCAGTCCGGTGATGAGTGCCCAGCCGAGCAGCAGGTGCAGGGCCAGCACGATGCCGATGCCCACCGCGTGGCGCCCGGGGTTGCGCTGTTGTTCTGCGAAGTCCAATCCGTTCCTCCAGTCGTCCCGGCGCGGGTGGGCGCCGGTCACTGCCTTCTCGCTTCTTGTCGGTGGCCTCGTGAGCCTGCCGGCCGTTCCTTCGCGGCAGGATGCGTCGCGTCGGACCCGAGGCGGCGCACTATATCGCGAAGGCCCGACGGCCCGTCCCGGGGCATCACCCTAGACGGAACCCCTTTGGCCACCCCGATTCGCGGGCCCTGCACCGAGGGCGGGTCGAAGGCTCGATGGGCCGATGCCGCGGCCATCTCATGGTGCGTCCGCGGGCCATCCGCCTTGCTGCGCGGCCTGCCTCAGGGCGGCCACGCCCCGCGCAAGTGCGCCCGTGTCCTTCCCGCCGTCGGAGGCATCGCAGGGCACCACCCGTCGGTCGCTCATCGAGCGCAGCCACGTCAACTGTCGCTTGGCGAGTTGGCGCGTCGCGGCCACGCCGGTGGCCCTCAAAGGGCCGAGCCGGCCGCTCTCGAGCGCGACCCACGCCTGTCGGTAACCGACGCACCGCATCGAGGGCAGCAGCGCATGCAGGTCGCCGCGCGCGCGCAGTGCGCGCACTTCGTCGAGCAGGCCCCGCTCGAGCATGGCCTCGAAGCGCTGCGCCAGCCGCTCGTGCAGCCAGGCCCGCGAAGACGGCTCGAGCGACACGAGAGGCCAGCGCTGCCGCTCGCCGGCCGCCGTGGCCGCGCCCTGGCCCTGCCACGACGACAAGGGCCGACCGCTCACGCGCCAGACTTCGAGCGCGCGCTGGATGCGTTGCGCATCCAGCGGCGCGATGCGTTGCGCGGCGACGGGGTCCACGCGCGCCAGTTCGGCGTGCAAGGCCGGCCAGCCGCGCGCCGCGGCCTCGGCATCGAGCGCTGCGCGCACGACGGGGTCGGCCGCGGGCATGGCGTCCAGGCCCTCGCGCAGCGCCTTGAAGTACAGCATCGTGCCGCCGACGAGCAGCGGCAGGCGGCCGCGCGCGCGGATCTCGGCCGCGATGCGGCGCGCGTCGGCCACGAAGGCGGCGGCCGAGTACGCGTCGCGCGGGTCGAGGATGTCGATGAGGTGGTGTGGCACCTCGGCGCGTTCTTCTGCGCTTGGCTTGGCGGTGCCGATGTCCATGCCGCGATAGACGAGTGCGGAATCGACGCTGATGATTTCGACCGCCGTGCCGCCGCTGTCGCTGCCGCTGCCGATCGCCAGCGCCGATGCGCGTGCAAAGGCCATCGCGAGCGCCGTCTTGCCCGCGCCGGTGGGCCCGGCGAGGCACAGGCCGAGCAGCGACCCCATGGCGTCTTTCGATTCGGTGCGCGCCTCGCGGTCGCTGGCCCGGGGCCCGGTGCCCGCATCAGCACGAGGTTCGGTGCGAGGTGGCGTGCGAGGTTCAGCGCTCGACATGGCGGCGCACGAGCGTCCAAGCGACGGCGGCGGTCGCCGTGGCCCAGAAAGCGACACCGAAGGCCAGTGGCCGCACCGTGCCGTCGATGGCCGCGCCCAGCCACAGGCCGATGGCGAACGCGACGATGGCGAGCACGAAGCCGGCGAGCGCCGAGGCCGCACCCGCGGCGTGTGGGAAGGGCCCCACCGCGCCGGCCTGTCCGCAGGGCTGGTGCATGCCATGGCCGAAGGAATAGAAGCCGTGTGCGGCGAGCAGCCACCAGAGGGCGCCCTCGTCGACACGCGTGGCCACCAGGGCCATCAGACCGCCGGCCAGCGTGAACGCCGCGCCGCGCGCCACGGCGCCGCCCATGCCATGGCGATGGATCCAGCGCCGACCCACGAACGTGGCCACGAGGTAGACCCCGCCGCCCCAGGCGAGCGTGAGGCCGAAGGCGGCGCTCGACAGGCCGAGCACCTCGATGTAGACGAAAGGCGAGGCGGCGAGGATCGTGAAGAGGCCGCCGTACGTGCAGGCGATGAGCAGCGTCCAGGCGCGGAACACCGGGTGCCGCAGCATCGCCCACCAGCCGCGCAGCAGCGGCCCCGCGCTCGTGGCCACGGGGTTGCGGCGGCGCACCGTCTCGGGCAGGCGCCAGGCGACGTAGCCGAGCGCGACCAGCCCGGCACCGCCGACGAGCACCAGCGTGCCGCGCCACCCGAAGGCGCCGGCCACCGCGCCGCCGAGCGTGGGCCCGCCGATGGCGATGACCGCCAGGCCCGACATGGCCAGCGACATGACGCGCGCGCCGGCAACCGGCTCGTAGAGGTCGCGCACCATGGCGCGCGCGCACACCACGGCGGAGGCCAGTGCCACGCCCTGCAGCGCCCGCCACGCGACGAGCACCTCGACGCTCGGCGCCAGCGCGCTGCCGAAGCCCGACAGCGCAAAGAGCGAGAGGCCCGCCAGCAGCACCGGCCGGCGGCCGAAGCGGTCGGCCACCGGCCCCCAGGCGAGTTGCGCCACGCCGAAGGCCAGGATGAGCGCCGACATCGTGAGCTGCGACAGCGCCATCGGCGCCGCGAGCGCCTTCGTGAGCAGCGGCAGCGCAGGCAGGTACACGTCGGTGGCCACCGGCTGCAGCCCGAGCAGCAAGGCGAGCACGAAGGCCGCCTGGCCGAGCGGCAGCGAAACCGCGACGGGCGGTGCATCGGCCACGGCGGCCGGCGTGGAGAG
The DNA here is from genome assembly GCA_016790435.1 of Rubrivivax sp. Classification (GTDB taxonomy): domain Bacteria; phylum Pseudomonadota; class Gammaproteobacteria; order Burkholderiales; family Burkholderiaceae_C; genus Rubrivivax. The sequence continues at coordinate 62,188 of JAEUPE010000097.1, forward strand.
GGACATGCGGCGAGGTTAGCAGCCGAGCGTGTGGCGACCGCGGGGTCGCGCGGGCTCGCGGCGTGCTAGAAGCGCTCCATCGGCCCCAGGTAGCGCCACTGCCCCACGGGCAACGGGCCGAGCGCGACCGAGCCGATGCGCACGCGCTTGAGCGCCAGCACCTCGAGGCCGACCAGTTCGCACATGCGGCGGATCTGGCGCTTGCGGCCCTCGCGCAGCACGACGCGCAACTGGTCCTCGTTGGCCCAACTCACGCGCGCCGGCTTCAGCGGCACGCCGTCCAGCTCGAGGCCATGGCGCAGCCGTTCCAGTTCGCCGGCCGGCAACGGCCCGGGCCGCACGTGGCGCACGCGCACGAGGTACTCCTTCTCGACGCGATGGTCCTCGCCGATCAGCAGCTTGGCGATGCGCCCGTCCTGCGTGAGCACGAGCAGGCCGGTGGAGTCGATGTCCAGGCGCCCGGCCGGTGCCAGGCCGCGCAGGTGGCCGCGGTGGAATTCGATCGGGCTGCCGTCCTCGCGCCAGCGGTTGGCGGGCAGGAAGAGCGAGGCGGCGGGCGCATAGCCATCTTCCGCCTGGCCGCTCACGTAGCCGATCGGCTTGTGCAGCAGCACCGTCACGCGTTCGGCCTGCATGCGGCGCGCGCGCGCATCGATGTCGATGACCACGTCGGGCCGCGCGCGCTGGCCGAGCACCGCCGGCGCGCCGTCGACGCGCACATAGCCGGCGGCAATCCACTCGTCGGCCTCGCGGCGCGAGGCGAGTCCACGCTCGGTGATGAGCTTGGAGATGCGCACGCCTTCGGCGCCGGGCTCGTCGCGCGGCGGCGCGGCCGGTGCGGCACGCGGCGCCGGTGCATCGGCCGCTCTTGGTGCGGCGGGAGCGACGCGTGCAGCGGGCCGCGCAGGTGGTGCTGCCCGGGCTCCGCGTGAGGCAGGGGCGGGAGCGCGGGGACGCGAAGGCGGGGCGGGCATGTCGCGATTGGACACCATCGCCCGGGCGCCGGACTCAGGGGTCGTGGCAGCAGTGGATCGGCGGCGACAGCCCACGCGGACGTCGCCCCGCGTGGCGCCTCGGGTCGCTTCCGCGGTCGCCCGTCAGCAGGTCCCGTCGCCGTTCACAGGAGGTCGAGGTCCACGTCGCCATGGGCGTAGAGGAGCACGCCCGTGTCGGTGCAGGAGAAATGGTGCTGGGTGCCTGCCGGCGCGAGCTGGTAGTCCAGAGGGCGCAACAGCACTTCGTCGAGGAAGAAGTCGCCGGCGAGCATCAGGCACTCCTCGTCGTGGCGGTGGCCGTGATGCGGCACGGCCGCGCCCGGCAGGGCGTGATAGAGCATCGCCGCCTGCGCCCCCTGCTGCCACATCAGGCGGCGCCGGATGCCCGGTGCGTAAGCCGTCCACGGCGCCGCGGCGGCGCGCTGTGTCGTCGGCCTCGCCGGTGCGTCGCCGCCCGGCCGCGACTCGCGCAGGTAGAGCAGGGCGCCGGTCTCGCTCGACCAGGGGCCGTCGTCGGCGCTGGCCGGCACGACGTGGTAGTCGTGCACGTGCAGCAGCGTGCCGCCGGCGCGCAGGCTGCCACGGAGCACGAGGCACTCGCGTTGCAGGCCGGGTGCGCCTGAACGCGCTGCACGCGTTCCGGGCAGCGCCGTCGCCATGGGCCAGGCGGCGCCGGGCGCCAGCTCGACCAGCGTCACCGCGTCGGGCTCGCCCGGCCTTCGTGTCCGACCGGCGCTGGCGCGGTACAGCGCGCGTTGCGTCACGCCAGGCGCCGGCACGTCGGCCACGGTGTCGGCAAGACGCAGCGTGTGCAGCGAGCGCGCCGATGCCGCGCTTGCGCCGACGCGCGCCAGCAGCCGTCGGCGCATTGCATCCGGCGCATCGGGCGTTCTGGTGCCTGTGGGCCTGATGGCCTGCAGCAACGGCGCAAAGGCGTCTGATTGCGCATCGGGCGCATCGGCGGGGCGCGTCAGGGGCGGCGGCAGGCCGGCTTCGACCAGGTCGGCGAGGAGGTCGGGCGTCGCCAGCAGAGCGTCGAAGGGGTCACGCATGTTCGGCCTCCATCACGCGCTTGAGTTGTTGCAGTGCGCGCCGGATGAGCGACTTGACGGTGCCGAGCGGCAAGCCTTGCTGCTCGGCGATCTCTTCGTGCGTGAGGCCGCGAAAGAAGGCGAGCGCGACGAGCTGGCGCGAACGCGGCTCGAGCGAAGCGAGTGCGGCGTGCACGTGCGCATGGCCGCGCGTGGCCTCGAGCAGGTCCTGCGGCGGCAGGGCGCGTGCATCGGACAACTCCACTGCTTCGGTCGCGTCGTCCTCGGGCAGTGCATCGTGCTGGAAGCGCTGTTCACGGCGCAGCGCGTCGATGGCGCGTGAGCGGGCCATGGCCAGCAGCCAGGTGATCGGCCGGCCGCGGTCGGCGTCGAAGCGCGGGGCCTGCCGCCACACCTGCCAGTAGGTGTCCTCGAGCACCTCCTCGGCGAGTGCGGCGCGCTGCGTGATGCGCAGCACGAGGCCGTTCACGCGCGCGGCCGTGGCGTCGTAGAGCGCCTCGAGGGCGCGTTCGTCCTGGCGGGCGATGCGCGCGATCCAGGCCGACAGCGTCGCATCGTCCGCCGCCTCGAGCGGCAGGCCCGAGAGGCCTCGTGCAGGGAATGACGCGGCGAATGACGCGTCGCCTTCGGCCCCAGGCGTGGCATCGGCGTCGAAAGCGTCGGCCGGATCGCTGTCCGACAGCGCCTCGTGCGCGCCATCAAAGGCTTCTTCGACCTCTGCCTCGGCTGCGTCGGCATCTGCCCGGTCACTGTCGAGGCTCAATTCACGGGCTCGTGGCCAGCGCCGTGCTGGATCGCGTCGGGCCGGCAGGGTCAACACATTCGCGGCACGCAGGGGGGCACTCATGGCCACCTCGCCGCCCGCGCCGCCGAGGTCCAATTGTCCGGCGGCTGGCGCAGCCGGTGCGCGGTGCGTTCGATCATCGATGCTCCCCCTTGGGCGCCTTGGCAGCGCGACCACCCTGGGCATACGGGGCTTGGCGGTGGCTGGATGCGGTTCCGGGCCCAGGGTTTTCACTGATCCGAAGGACATGTTCGATCGGGCCTTGGTGAGGGGTCCTCGCTGCGCTGGCTCATCGGCCTTGGGGCCACGACTCCTACGGCGTGTTGGCGGGCACGGATGCCCATCTCGCGCGCGCCTCGCCCGCGCCGCGCTCGGCGACAGGGGTCATTGGATCGGGCGTGCGCGCGCCGGCGCGCCGGCCGAGAATGGGCACATGACGCTGCGCCGCATCGTGTGTTCCGCCCTCTCGGTCCTCGGGCTGTGCTTCATGGCGTCGCCGGGATGGACCGCCGCCGAACGGGCGCCCGAGAGTGCGCGCCCCGATCGGCTCACGGGCATTGCCATCGAGCCCCTGCCGCTGGCGCCGGCGCTGCAGGCGCGCGTCCAGGCGGCCGTGGCGCACTACGAGGCCGGCCGCATGCGCGAGGCGGCGCGCGAGTTCAGCGCGCTGGCGCGGCGGTCGGTGCCGGCGGCGCAGTTCAACCTGGGCGTGATGCACCTGCAAGGCGAACTGCCCGACGCGAGCCCCGCCGAAGGAGAGCGCTGGCTGCTGCTCGCTGCGCGCGGCGGCTTCGTCACGGCCATGTTCACGCTCGGCCGCGCGCTCGAGGGCGGCGAACTTGGTCGCCGCGACATCGCCGCAGCCCACGACTGGTACGAGGTCGCCGCGGCGCGCGGCAGCGTCGACGCGATGGTGGCCATGGGCACGGCGCACTACCTCGGCCGGGGCCGCGAACGCGACGCCAGCGCGGCCGCGCACTGGTACCGTGAGGCGGCCAAGGGCGGGGACATCGGCGCGCAGTACCTCATCGCCTCCATGTACGAGAGCGGCGAGGGCGTGGGCAGGGACCTGCGCCTGGCCCGCCACTGGTACCGCGAGGCGGCGCGTCGCGGCGACGAGGCGGCGCCGACGAAGCTGCGCGAGATCGAGGGTCGACTGGCGGCCGAGGAGGCGGCCGACCCTAAAGGACCATCTTCACCATCGGGTGCGAAGTGAGCGCGCGGTACAGCTCGTCGAGCTGCTGGCGGCTGGTGGCCGTTACCGTCAGCGTGATGCCGAGGTAGTTGCCGCCGCGGCTCGGCCGGCGTTCGACGGTGGCCGGGTCGAAGCTGGGGTCGAAGCGCATCGCCACCGCCACCATCGCGGCCTCGAAGCCCTCGACCGATGCGCCCATCACCTTGATCGGGAAGGCGCTCGGGTACTCGATCAGGCTCTTCTCGGGTGGGATGTCCTGCATGGCACCGAGCAGAGCGCTCACAGGCTCATGGTGGTCTTGGCGCGCTGGTAGGCCTCGTGCAGCCGCGCATACACCGGCCCGGGCTTGCCGCGCAAGGCGCCATGGCCGACGGGTTGGCCGTCGAGCAGGGTCACGGGCAGCACCTCCTTCGTCGCCGAGCTGATCAGCAACTCGTCGGCGCTGAGCACGTCGGCCTCGGGAATGGGGCGCAGGTTGTAGGCGACGCCGCAGTCCTCGCAGAGCTCGCGCAGCAACTCGACGCGGATGCCTTCGAGCACGTGTTCGCTCTTCGGCGGGCCGAGCAGGGCGCCCTCGTGCACCACCCACACGTTGCTGCCCGAGGCCTCGGTGAGGAAGCAGTCGCGGAACATGATGGTTTCCATCGCGCCGTGGTCGGCGGAGATCTGCCGCGCCAGCACGTTGCCGAGCAGGCTCGTACTCTTGATGTCGCCGCGCTCCCAGCGGAAGTCGCGTGCGGTGACACAGGCCACGCCCTTGTGGCGCATCTCCGCGCTCGGCGCCTTCATGGGGTTGACCATCATGAAGACGGTGGGCGTGAGGCCCGGTGGCATGACATGGTCGCGCGGCGCGACGCCGCGCGTCACCTGGAAGTAGATGACCTGGTCCTCGGCACCCGTCTTCTCGGCCAGCGCCGCCACGAGCTTGCGGCAGCGCTCCAGCCATTGCTCGCGCGTCGCGGGGTGCGGGATGCGCAGCTTGTCGAGGCTGCGGTTCAGCCGCGCGATGTGTTCGTCGAAGCGGAAGAGGCGGCGGCCGTACACCGGCGCCACGTCGTAGACGCCGTCGCCGAAGATGAAGCCGCGGTCGAGCACGCTCACGCGTGCTTCGTTGAGCGGCAGGTACTCGCCGTTGAGAAAGCAGAGGTAGTCGACCATGATGACCGCCGGGTGGTGAAACTCATTCTGGCACGCGCCACCCCGCGTTCCGCATGACCTGGCGCAGGACTACTTGATCCAGAGCCGCAGGCCGTCCCAGGCGCGTCCGAACCAGCCGGCGAGGGCAACCTCCTGCAACGCGACGAGCGGCACGCTCGCCACGGCCGCGCCGCCGGCGGTGACCACCTTCACGGTGCCCACGGCTTGTCCGGCGGCCAGCGGCGCCACGAGCGGGTCGGTGCGGGTGAGCGAAGGCTGGAGCCGTGCGCCCTCGCCCTTCGGCACGCTGACCACGAGCCCGGCGGCGACGCCGAGCTTCGCCTCGCGCGCCACGCCCTTCCACACCGGCACCGTGGCGAGCGCCTGGTTCGGCTCGAAGAGCTTCACCGCGTCCCAGGCGGTGTAGCCCCAGTTGAGCAGCTTCTGGCTTTCGTTCGCCCGTGCCTCGTCGGAGGCGGCGCCGAGTACCACCGAGAGCAGCCGGCGCTTGCCGGCCGGCGTGTCGCGCACGGCCGTGGCCACCAAGCACCAGCCGGCGGCGTCAGTGCGGCCGGTCTTCATGCCGTCGACGGTGGGGTCGCGGCTGAGAAGGCGGTTGCGGTTGTCCTGCTTGATGCCGTTGAAGGTGTAGCTCTTGACGCGGTAGATCGGGAACAGCGTGGGGTGCTCGGCGATGATCTTCGCGGCCACGAAGGCCACGTCGCGCGCGCTGCTGAAGTGGCCCGTTTCGGTGAGGCCGGTGACGTTGCGGAACTGCGTGTTCTTCAGGCCCCAGGCCTCGGCCTGCCGGTTCATGGCCGCGACGAAAGCCTCCACCGAGCCGGCCACGCCCTCGGCCAGCGCCACCGCGGCGTCGTTGCCGCTGTGCACGATGAGGCCGTGCAGCAGCTCGTCGACGTGCGGCTTCATCTTCGGGTCGATGAACATCAGCGAGGCACCGCCCTTCTTGCCCGAACCGCGCTCGTTCCAGGCGCGCGTGCTCACCGGCAGCGCCTGGTCGAGCGAGAGCTTCTTGTCGCGCACGGCGTTGAAGACCAGGTAGGCCGTCATCAGCTTGGTCAGCGAGGCCGGCTCGGCGCGCTGGTCAGCGCCGGCCTCGGCCAGCACCTGCTGGCTGGCGAGATCGACGAGGATGTACTGGCGCGCGGCCACCTCGGGTGGTTGCGGGCGCGGCTGCGCTGCGGTGGGGCCGGCGACGAGGGCGATCAGGGGGACGAGGAAAACGAGGGCAACGAAGGCGCGTGAACGCACCATCGCCCCGAGGGCAAGCCATCTCATCGGAAGAACCGTTTCAGGAGAAGGCCGCACCGACGATCTGCTTGAGCAGTGTGAGCTGGCCGTGGAAGAAGTGGCCGGCACCCGGCACGAGCGTGATGGGCAGCGACTGCGGGCGCGCCCAGTCGAGCACGGCCGAGAGGGGCACCACGTCGTCGGTCTCGCCGTGCACGACGAGCGTGTCGGCGGGCACGGGGGCGAGCGTGAAGTTGCCGGCGGCCGGGGCAATGAGCACCAGGCGCGCCGCTCGCTGTGCATCGCCCGCCGCGGCGAGCCGCGCCGCCGCCTGCGTGGCGACATAGCCGCCAAAGGAGAAGCCGCCCAGCAGCAGAGGCCGGTCCGCCATGCGCTGGGCGGCGATGACCGCGAGTGCATCGTCGACCTCGCCGCGGCCTTCGTCCCAGCGGCCGCCCGAAGCGCCGACGCCGCGGAAGTTGAAGCGCACGCAGCGCCAGCCGAGTTGCGCAAAGGTGCGGGCGAGCGTCATCACGACCTTGTTGTCCATCGTGCCGCCGTGCAGCGGATGCGGATGGCACAGCACGACGACGCCAGCCACCGCGCCGTCATGGGCCGCGGCGGGCGCGTCGACGGCGCACTCGAGCGGGCCAGCGGGCCCGGGCACGACGAGCCGCTCGGCGTGGGCATTCATGGCGCGGATGCTGACGCGGCGTGCGAACGCGAGCTCAGCGGCCGACGTTCGGCGGCAGCACGAGCCGCTCGACGACGCGGCCTTCGCGCAGGTGCGAGTCGACGATCTCGTCGAGGTCGGCGCGGTCGACGTAGGTGTACCAGGTCTCCTCGGGGTACACGACGGCCACGGGGCCGCCGGCGCAGCGGTCCAGGCAGCCGGCCTTGTTGACGCGCACGCCGCCGGGGCCGGCCAGCCCGAGCGTCTTCACGCGGGCCTTGCAGTGGTCGAAGGCGGCCTGCGCATCGTGGTCGGCGCAGCAGGCCTCGCCGTTGCCGCGCTGATTGAGGCAGAAGAAGATGTGATGCTTGTAGTAGCTCATCGAACGCGATTGTAGGGAGCGGGCCGAAGGGACCAGGCATTCAGGACCTGATGGCCAGGCGCGACAGCATCCACGTGATCGCCGCATAGGGCCACAGCCAGCCGATCCACTGCGCCAGGCCGTGGAAGCGCACGAAGCGCCCCTGCTCCCACGCCTGCAGGCTCTGCGCGAAGTAGGGGTCGGCGGGTGCCTGCGCCACGCCGACGACGAGGCCGGTGAGGACCATCAGCCCGACGCCCAGCACGACGGCGCGCGACATCGGCGCCAAGGCCAGCACGCCGAGCGCCGCGATGCCCACGGCCGGCCCGGCCCATGGGGTGACCCAGGCGAGCGCGTGGCGCGGCCCGAAGTTGAGCAGCGTCGACAAGGTCATGCCGAGTGCCGCCAGCACGAGCGCGCCAAAGGCCATGGCCAGCCGCCGCCAGCCGGGTGCGACGACGCTGAAGGCCACGACGCAGGGCGCGAGCAGGCCCATGGCGACGATCAGCACCTCGGCCAGCGGCGACAGGCCGAGCGATGCGGCGGCGGCTGCGGCGGCCTCGGTCGCGGGCGAGGGCGAGATCATCTCGCGGGCAGCTTCGGACAGCGGCAGCCCCTCGAACCAGGCCGCGATGGCGTCGACCAGGCGGCCGCCCCCGATCTGGCCCAGGCCGAGGGGCGCCGGTGCCGGGAAGAGCAGGCCCACGGGCCATAGCGCGAGCAAGGCCAAAGCCCCTTCGCTGTCGCGTTCGAACCAGCGCTCGCGCAGCGCGTGCCAACCATCGACGAGACCCACGCGGTGCATGGCCAGGGCGAGCAGCGCGCCGACCCCGGCGCCGCCGCTGTTCATGACCCAGTCCTTGAGCGAAGGGTGGCGCGTTGGCAGGGCGGTCTGCAGCACCTCGAGGCCGTAGGAAAGCGCCGCCGGCACGAGCACCGCCACCCAAAGAGCGCTCCACAGCCGTGCGCCCGAGCGCAAGCGGCCGATCGCCAGCAGCAACCCGAAGGGCACGTAGCCGAGCAGGTTGGACCAGAGATCGAACTCGTCGCCCCAGGGCCCCCAGGGCAGGCTGAGCAAGTCGTCCCAGGCGGCGGTGGAGGACCAACGCCAGCCGTCGAAGGGGTAGAGGCTCGCGTAGATCACCAGCGCCGCGTAGGCCAGCGCCAGCACCGTGGCGGTGGAGCGGCGGCTGGCCATGGCGACGGCCTCTGGCCTAGAACGGCTTGACGACGACGAGCACCACGGTGGCCGCGAAGAGCAGCACCGTGATCTCGTTGAAGACGCGGTACCAGCGCGAGCCGCGGCGGTTGCGCAGCTGTTCGAAGTCGCGCAGCAGCCGCCGGCAGACGTGGTGGTAGCCCAGGGCACCGACGACCAGCGCGAGCTTGGCATGCATCCAGCCGCTGCCCGGGCCGCGTCCGACGCCGTAGCCCAGCCACAGCACGAGGCCCAGGGCGAGCGCCGGGATCATCAACAGGCCGGCGAAGCGGTAGAGCTTGCGCGCCATCATCAACAGGCGCTCGCGCTCCGCGTGGCTCTCGGCCGGTACCTCCGCGAGGTTGACGAACAACCGCGGCAGGTAGAACAGGCCCGCGAACCAACTCGCGATGAAGACGATGTGAAACGCCTTGACCCAGAGATATGCCGATGAAGCCATCGGGCGATTATCGCGGCGGCAAAAAAGAGGCCCCAGCACGAGGCTGGGGCCGGCAAGCCTTATCGCTGTCATCACGCTAAGGCACCTGCTCAGGGAGGAAAAGCAGGGAACAGCAACCTCGCGGCCACCGTTCGAAATTCAGTTTAGCAGTAGGATTTCCGCCGCGCCAGCGGTTCACCCCGGCCTGGCGCACCCCTCGAATGCGGCCCTGCGGCATTTCCGCGACGGTGCCCGCGCCCACCAGAAGGCCCGCTGTAGTGAATACCCTACCCCCCTATCCAGCCAGCCGTCCGCGCCGGCTGCGCCGCGATGCCTTCACACGCGCGCTCGTGCGCGAAAACCGGCTGGCGCCGGAAGACCTGATCCTGCCCGTCTTCGTGCTCGACGGGCAGCAACAGCAGCAGGCCGTGGCGAGCATGCCGGGTGTCAGCCGCCGCAGCGTGGACGGCCTGTTCGAGGTGGCCGAGCAGTGCCTTGCGCTCGGCGTGCCGGTGATGGCCCTGTTCCCGGTGATCGAGCCCTCGCTCAAGTCGCCGGATGGCAAGGAGGCGCTCAATCCCGAGGGCCTGGTGCCGCGCGCCGTGCGTGAACTGAAGAAGCGTTTCCCCACGCTCGGCCTGCTCACCGATGTCGCGCTCGACCCGTACACGAGCCACGGCCAGGACGGCCTGCTCGACGCCGACAGCTACATCCTCAACGACGAGACGGTGGCGGTGCTCACCAAGCAGGCCGTGGTGCAGGCCGAAGCCGGCGTCGACATCGTCGCCCCGAGCGACATGATGGACGGGCGCATCGGCGCCATCCGCAACGCGCTCGAATCGCGCGGCGCCATCCACACACGCATCATGGCCTACAGCGCCAAGTACGCGAGTGCCTTCTACGGCCCCTTCCGCGACGCCGTGGGCTCGGCCAAGAACCTGGGCAAGGCCGACAAGAAGGTGTACCAGATGGACCCCGGCAACAGCGACGAGGCGCTGCGCGAAGTGGCGCTCGACATCGCCGAGGGTGCCGACATGGTGATGGTGAAACCTGGCATGCCGTATCTCGACATCGTGCGCCGTGTGAAGGACACGTTCCGCGTGCCGACCTTCGCCTACCAGGTGAGCGGCGAGTACTCGATGCTCAAGGCCGCGGCCGCCAACGGCTGGCTCGACCACGACGCGGTGATGATGGAGTCGCTGCTCGCCTTCAAGCGCGCCGGTGCCGATGGCGTGCTCAGCTACTTCGCGCTCGACGCGGCGCGGCTGCTGAAGCGCGCATGACGCCGCGCGCTGGCACGAGCACGAGCACGAGCACGAGCACGAGCACGAGCACGAGCACGAGCAGGCGCGCGAGGCCCGGCGGCGAGCACCAGGAGCCGCACGCGGCCGGCCGATGACCGGCGTCAGCCTCTCCCGCCGCCAGCTCGTGGTGCTGGTGCTGCTGACGCTCACCTGGGGCATCAACTGGCCGATCATGAAGATCGGCGTCAGCGGGCTGCCCTCGGCGCCGCTGGCCTACCCGCCGCTCACCTTCCGCGCCTTGTCGATGGTGCTCGGCCTGCCGGTGCTGTGGCTGGCGTTGAAGTGGCTGAAGGTGCCGCTGACGATTCCGCGCGAGCACTGGCCGGCCGTGGCGCGGCTCACCGGTCCGAACATGCTCGTCTGGCACGTCGTCATCATCTTCGGCGTGCAGGCGCTCAGCTCCGGGCGCTCGGCCATCCTCGGCTACACCATGCCGATCTTCGTGGCGCTCGTCGGCGCCTTCATCTATGGCGACCGCCTGACGCCGCGGCAGTGGCTCGGCGTGGCCGCAGCCGGGCTCGGCGTGCTGCTGCTGCTGTCGGAGGAGTTCACGAAGCTGGCCGGTGCGCCGCTCGCCGCCGCGGCCGTGGTGGCCGCTGCGGCGGTGTGGGCGGTCGGCACGCACATGCTGCGCCGCTCCACCGTGCCCGTGCCGCTGCTGGCCATCGTCTTCTGGATGACGGTGGTCTGCGCCATCGTCATGTCGCTGCTCGCCCTCGTTGTCGAGGGCGCGCGCTGGCGGCCGCCTGAGCCGCACGTGGCGGGGGCCGTGGCGTTCAACGCCATCGTGATCTTCGGCTTCTCGCAGGCGGCGTGGCTCTACCTGGCGAAGACGCTGCCGCCGGTGGCTTCGAGCATCAGCGTCATGATGATCCCGGTGCTGGGCGTCTTCAGCGGTGCCGTCGCGCTGGGCGAGGTGCTGCACTGGCAGGACTGGGCCTCGGTGGTGCTGATGGTGAGTGCGATCGCACTCGTGCTGCGATCGCGTTGATTGCGTTGATCGGCGCGAGCGCGCAGATGGCCACGGGCCTGTCCGGCCCGCCGATCACCCCAGTTGCCGCGTCCGCGCCAGCGGTGGCCTCTTGGCGAAGTACCGCCGGATTCCCGAGGCGATGGCCCCCGCCAGCTGCGTGCGGTAGGCCGGGTCGCGCAGCCGCTTCTCCTCCTGCGGGTTGGAGATGAAGGCGGTCTCGATGAGGATGCTCGGGATGTCCGGCGCCTTGAGCACCGCGAAGCCCGCCTGCTCGACCTGGCGCTTGTGCAGCTCGCCGATGCTGTCGAGCCGGCCGAGCACCTCGCGCCCGAGCACGAGGCTGTCCTTGATCTGTGCCGTGGTGCTCATGTCGAGCATGGTCTGAAGGATCTGCGGGTCGCGCACCGAACCGATGTTGACGCCACCCACCTGGTCGGCGGCGTTCTCGCGCTCGGCCATCCAGCGTGCCGCGGCACTCGTCGCACCGCGCGTGGACAGCGCGAAGACGCTGGCGCCGCGCGCCTCGCGCCGCAGGAAAGCGTCGGCATGCAGGCTGACGAAGAGGTCGGCCTGCACGCGGCGCGCCTTGCGCACGCGGTCCCACAGCGGCACGAAGTGGTCGCTCTCGCGCGTCAGCATCGCGCGCATGCCGTTCACCGCGTTCAGGCGCTCGCGCAGTTCGAGGGCGATGGCGAGCACGACGTCCTTCTCGCGCAGGCCGGTGGGGCCGATGGCGCCCGGATCCTCGCCGCCGTGGCCGGGGTCGATGGCGATGATGAAGAGTCGATCGACACGCTGGCGCTCGGCGGCGGTGAGCGGCGCCAGTGGTGGCGGGGGGGCAGGTGTCATCGGCACCGGCACCGGTCCCGGCGCCGATGCGGGGCGCGCCGGCAGCGCGGCCGTCGCGCCGGAGGCCGGTACTGCGGCCGGCGCACCCGCCACGCCGTTGCGCCGCCCCTCGATGCGCTGGATGAAGTCCGACAGCGAGTCGCGCACCACGCGCGCGGCGCGATCGGTCGCCTCTTCGCGCTCGCGCACGAGTGCCAGCAGCGGGTCTTGCTCTTCCGTCGGATAGAGGTCGAAGATCAGCCGATGCTGGTAGGGCGCCACCGGCAGCAGGGCAAACTGCTCCGGCCGCACCGGCTGCTTGAGGTCGAACACGATGCGCACGACGCGCGGCTGGTACTGGCCGGCGCGCACGCCCAGGATGAAGGGGTCGTCCGGGCGCACCTGGCCGACCAGCTCGCGCAGCGCTGCGTCGAGCTCCAGGCCCTCGAGGTCGACCGTCAACCGGTGCGGGCCTTCGAAGAGGCTGTGCCGGGCAGCGAGCGCCCCGTCGGACTCGATCGTGACGCGCGTGTACTCGCGCGCCGGCCACAGCCGCACGGCGACGATGGCGGCGCCCGAGGGGCCTGCCGCCACGCTGCGATCGGCCGCGAACGCCAGCACGACCGGGCCGGCCGCCAGCAGCAGCGCGCGGCGGCGCAGGTACGGCGGCAGGGTCGCGTCCTTCATGCGAGTCATGCGAGAAGGGCCTCGCCGCGAGGGGTCAGGGCCAGCACGCGCACCTGGCGGCTCTCGTCGGCCTGCGGCTCGAATTCGAGGCGCAGGTCGGCGCGCGGTCGCCACGCGCCGGCGCGCGCCGGCCACTCGACGAGCTTCAGGCCCGGCGCCGCGAAGGTCTCGCGCAGGCCGGCGTCGACGAGCTCGCGTGCGTCCTCGAAGCGGTAGAAGTCGAAGTGCGAGATGTCGAGCTCGCCCGCGCGGTAGGGTTCGACCACCGTGTAGGTGGGGCTCTTGATGCGCCCGCTCACGCCGAGCGCGCGCAACAGGTGGCGCACGAAGGTCGTCTTGCCGGCACCGAGCGGGCCGTGCAGCTCGATCGTCGCGTCACGGTTCTCGGGGTGGGCGGACATGGCCGCGGCCAGCGCGGCGGCACTCGCCGCGCAAGCCGCCTCGTCGGGCCAGTGCCACCGTAGTTGCATGCGGGGCGTGTCGGCCGCGTCGATCTGCAGTTCGGCGGGCATGCTCTCGTGCGCCGCCGGCGTTCCTGCGATCATGGGGCGATGCGAAACGCCCCCCTCGCCGCTCGAAGCGGCGGGCAACTGGCCGATATCGACGCTGTCGGGTTGCGAGAGCGGCTGCGGGCTTGGGCGCACGAGTGCGGATTCTCCCAGATCGGCGTGGCGGGCATCGATCTCGCGACTGCGGAAGCCGGGTTGCTGTCGTGGCTGTCGACGGGCTTCCATGGTTCCATGGCCTACATGGCGCGTCATGGCCTCAAGCGTGCGCGGCCCGCCGAGCTCGTGCCCGGCACGGTGAGCGTCATCACCGCGCGCATGGACTACCTGCCGCAAGGCGCACCGGCCGACTGGGTGGCGCGCGAGCGCTCGCGCCTGGCCGGGGGCGCCGCTGGCGAGGCCGTGGTCTCGGTGTACGCGCGGGGCCGCGATTACCACAAGGTGCTGCGCCAGCGCCTGCAGCAACTCGCCGACCGCCTCGCGGCCGAGGTGGGGCCGTTCGGGCACCGCGTCTTCACCGATTCGGCCCCGGTGCTCGAGGTGGAGCTGGCCACGCGCGCCGGCCTCGGCTGGCGGGGCAAGCACACGCTGGCGCTGGCGCGGGCCGGCGGCTCGATGTTCTTCCTCGGCGAGATCTTCGTCGACATCGCACTCCCGCCCGACGAACCGGTGAGCGACCATTGCGGTGTCTGCACGGCCTGTCTGGACGCGTGTCCGACCGGGGCGATCGTCGCGCCCTACCGGCTCGATGCGCGCCGCTGCATCAGCTACCTGACGATCGAACTGCAGGGGGCCATCCCGCTCGAGTGGCGCGCGGCCATCGGCAACCGCATCTACGGCTGCGACGACTGCCAGCTTGCCTGCCCGTGGAACAAGTACGCGCAGCGCAGCGCCTTGCCCGACTTCGACGAGCGCCATGGTCTCGGCAGCGCCACGCTGCTGGCGCTCTGGGCCTGGGACGAAGCGGAGTTCCAGCGGCGCACCGAGGGCAGTGCCATCCGGCGCATCGGCCACGCGCGCTGGCGCCGCAATCTCGCCGTGGCGCTGGGCAATGCGCTGCGGGCGGGTGGCGATGCCGGCATCGCGCGTGCGCTGGCGTCGGCGCGCGACGCCGCGGACCTCCTCGTGCGCGAGCACATCGACTGGGCCCTGGCGCAGGGGCCGAAGAGTGCGCCGGAGCAACGACCGGCACGATGACCCCGGCCGAAGGTCGTCTTCGCCGAGCGCCCGGTCGGCCAGCTTCAGTCGCGCGCCGGGCTGCTCAATCGGCGGCTCATTCAGCCGCTCAGCCAGGCCAGCGCCGACAGCGACAGCGGCAGCCCCACCATCGCGATCAGCGTCGACACCGTCACCAGCCCGGCGACGAAGGCGCCGTGCCCCCCCAGCCGCACCGCCAGCACATACGCGCTCGAAGCCGTGGGCAGCGACGCGAAGGTGACCAGCACCGTCTGCTGCGCCGCCCCGAGGCCGGCCACGAACGCGAGCCCGAGCGCCAGGGTCGGCAGAACGGCATGGCGGATCGTCAGCAGCGCCGTGGCCAACCGGGGCGCCTCGCGCAAGGCGCCGAAGGTGAGGCCGGCACCCACCGCCATCAGCCCGAGCGGCAACGCCGCCGTGCCCATGCGCGACAGCGTGATCGCGAGCCACTCCGGCAACTGCAGGCCGGTGGCATTGAACGCCAGCCCGGCCACCGTGGCGACGATGAGCGGGTTGCGTGCCAGCTCGCGCAGGTAGCCATGGCCGCCGTGGCCGGCCAGCCGCGTCAGCGGCCACACCGCGGCCACATTGCACAACGGCACGCACAACGAAATGACGAGGGCCATCTGGGCCAGCGCCTCGGCGCCGCCCAGGCGCGAGGCGAGGGCGAGCGCGATGTAGGAGTTGAAGCGGAAGGCCGTCTGCGCCCCCGAGGCGTGGGCGCGCGCATCGACGCCAGGCCAGGCGCCGATGGCCAGCGCGAGTACCGCGCCCACTGCCGTGAGCGCCAGGCCGCTGGCCGCCAGCGGCGCCGCCGCCCCCGGCTGCAACGGGTTGCGCGCGATGGCCTCGAACAGCAAGGCCGGGAAGAGCACGTGGTAGACGAGCCGCTCGGCACCGTCCCACACCGGGCGGTTCAGCGAGGTGTGCCGGCAGATCACCCAGCCGGCGGCAATGAGCAGGAAGTCGGGAACGAGCAGCAGGGCCACGGACATGGGCCTGGAGTCTGACAGGCCTTTCGCGGTCCACTCGATCGCCGCTGCCGAGGAGCGCTCTACGTGGGGATCGGTTCCGGCGTCGGCGCCGCGGCGGGCCGGCGCGTTGTGGGCCGAGCCGCAGGCGGCTCTCGCCGACGAGTTCAAAGACAATCCCTCCCCGATGGCCGCCTTCGCCCAGCCCCAAGCCACGAACCTCACCCGCCGCGCCTGGCTCGGCCTCGCCGTCGGCGCCGGGGTCCTGGGTGGCATCGGGCCCCAGGCGGCCCGGGCCGCCACCTTCGAAGGCGTGCAGTTCGACGACCGCATCACCCTGGCCGGCCGCGAGCTGCTGCTCAACGGCACCGGGCTGCGGGCGGCCGGCTGGTTCAAGGCCTACGTGGCCGCCCTCTACCTGCCCAAGCGGGCCGGCACGGCGGCCGAGGTGCTGGAGCAGACCGGTCCGAAGCGCGTGCGCCTGGTGCTGCTGGTCGATGCACCGGCCGTCGAGTTGGCCAAGGGGTTCGACAAAGGCGTCAAGCGCAACAGCGGTGCCGAGGTCGAAGCGCTGCGCGTGCGCCTGGCGCGCATGTTCGAGCTCATGGATTCGGTGGGCAAGGTGCACAAGGGCGACGCCGTCGACCTCGACTTCGATCCTGCGCGCGGCACGACGCTGTCGCTGAACGGCAAGGCGCGCGGCGAGCCGATCGCCGGCAACGACTTCTACGTCGCCGTGCTGCGCTCGTTCGTCGGCGAGCACCCGTACCACAAGAAGCTCAGAAGCGGCCTGCTGGGCACGCCGGCCTGAGGCCGGGCCAGGCTCGACCGCGCCGCGCCGCATCCCTGTTTCTCTCTTCCACATTCCAACCCGAAGGAGCTTCCGCCATGCCACAACAACGACAAGCCGCGCGCCGTGCCACCCTCTCGGCGTCGCTTGCCAGCCTCGCGGCGATCACGGTCCTCGCGGCCCCCCTCGGCGCCTGGGCGCAGGGCTATCCGAACAAGCCGGTGCGGCTCATCGTGCCCTTCGCGCCCGGCGGCACGACGGACATCGTCGCCCGCATCGTCGCGCCGGCCCTGTCGACCGCGCTCGGCCAGCAGGTGGTGGTGGAGAACAAGGCCGGCGGCGGTGGCTCCATCGGCGCGCTCGAGATGATCAAGGCGCCGCCCGACGGCCACGTGCTCGGCATGGCCACCGTCTCGACGACGGCCGCCAACCCGGCCATCAACCCGAAGATCGGCTACGACCCGCTCACCGACTTCGTGCCCATCATCAACATCGCCGCCACGCCCAACGTCATCGCGGTGCACCCGAGCTTCCCGGCCAAGGACTACAAGACCTTCCTCGAGGTGCTGAAGAAGAACCCGGGCAAGTACAGCTACTCGAGTTCGGGCACGGGCGGCATCGGCCACCTGCAGACCGAGCTCTTCAAGAGCCTGGCGGGCGTGTTCATGACGCACATCCCCTACCGCGGCGCCGGCCCGGCGCTCAACGACACGGTGGCCGGCCAGGTGACCATCATCTTCGACAACCTGCCCTCGGCGCTGCCGTTCATCAAGGACGGCCGCCTCGTGCCCATCGTCGTCGCTGCGCCGCAGCGCCTGTCGGTGCTGCCGAACGTGCCCACCTTCAAGGAGGTGGGGCTGGAGGCGGTGAACCGCATGGCCTACTACGGCATCCTCGCGCCCAAGGGCACGCCCAAGGAGGTGGTCGACAAGGTCGGCCAGGCGGTGGCCAAGGCGCTGGGCGACGTCACGATCAAGAAGCGCATCGAGGACACGGGCTCGCTCATCGTCGGCAACACGCCGGCGCAGTTCGCCGCCCAGATCAAGGCCGAGCTCGAGGTCTACAAGACCGTGGTCGCGAAGCAGAAGCTGACGCTCGAGTGACCTCAAGCGCCGCCCGCCGCCCGCCTCCGCGCCGCCCGCCTGCGCGGTGAGCGCCGAAACCGCCCTCGAGCGCAGCCGCGTGGGCATCGACCGATTCGTCGATGCCTTGTGGGTCGAGGACGGTTTGTCGCAGCTCACGCTGGCGGCCTATCGCCGCGATCTCGCGTTGCTGGCGGCGTGGTTGGCCGAAAGCGCGCAGCGCACGCTCGACGAGTGCGGCAAGGCCGACCTGCTCGGCTACATCTCGGCGCGCCACGCGGCCAGCCGCGCCACCACCGCCAACCGGCGGCTCACGGTCTTCCGCCGCTACTTCCGCTGGGCGCTGCGCGAACGGCTCGTGGGGGCCGACCCGACGCTCGAGCTGCTCGCGGCCCGGCAGCCGCTGCGGGTGCCGAAGACCCTGTCCGAGGCGCAGGTGGAAGCGTTGCTGGGCGCCCCCGACACCACCACTGCGCTCGGCCAGCGCGACCGCGCCATGCTCGAGCTGATGTACGCCAGCGGCTTGCGCGTGAGCGAGCTCGTCGAGGCCAAGCTCGTGCACTTGAGCCTCTCCGAAGGCGTGCTGCGCGTGCTCGGCAAGGGCGCGCGTGAGCGCCTCGTGCCCTTCGGCGAGGAGGCGCATGGCTGGCTCACGCGCTGGCTGGCCGAAGGCCGGCCCGAGCTGCTGCGCGTGCGCGGCGCCGCCGGCAGCCTGCGCGCCAGCGAGGCGCTCTTCGTCACCCGCCGAGGCAGCGGCATGACGCGGCAGATGTTCTGGAAGCTCGTGAAGCGCTACGCCGTCGTCGCCGGCATCACCGCGCCACTGACGCCGCACACGCTGCGCCACGCCTTCGCCACGCACCTGCTGAACCACGGTGCCGACCTGCGCGCGGTGCAGATGCTGCTCGGGCATGCCGACATTGCCACCACCACCATCTACACGCACGTGGCGCGCGAGCGGCTGCGGCAGCTGCACGCGAAACACCACCCGCGAGGTTGAACGCGCGCGCGGCGGGCCGCGCAGCCCGCGCCATTCCGCGAGCGTCTCTCACGGCAGAAGGCCGGGACGACAGAGCTGCCCGCCTCGGGGCTGGTCGCCCTGACGTCTAGTGTGCGAGGCCGATCTCGATGCGGCCGAACGTGCCGTAGTCGGCCACGACACGGTCCCCGGGCACGACCTCCAGCGGCACCATGCACGTGCCGCACGAGGCCCAGTCGCCGGCCTGCAGGCCGATGTCGAGCGACGAAAGTTCGTTGGCGAGCCAGGTCAGCGCGGTGAGCGGGTTGCCGAGCAGCGCGCGCCCTTCGCCCTCGCGCGTGAAGCGCACGCCGCCTGCGGCGCCGAAGACGGTGGCGTGCACGCGATGCGCCGCGAGATCGGCCGCCCGCCACGCCACCGGCGCTGCGGGCCCGAAGGCGAAGCGGCCGCAGCAGGCGTCGTCGGCGAGCAGCTGGGCCTTCCCCGCGCGAGCGAAGTCGGCGTAGCGCGAGTCGGGCACCTCGAAGGCTGGATGCAGCGACGCGACGGCCGCCAGCACCTCGTCGGCCGCGTAGGGCGCAGCGCGTGGGGGCAGCGCTGCGCCCATGCGGAAGGCGAACTCCGGCTCGACGACGCGCATGCGGTTGCCGGCGAGCGACAGCGTGGCTCCGATCGGCCACACGAAGCTGTCGAGGATGCGCCCCGGCAGCGGACCGTCCACCTGGATGTGCGCCTGCCCCGCGGCACTGGTGGCGGCGATCTTCCAGCCGACAACGGGGCGTTCGGCGACGGCGGGCAGCGCGGCCTGGATGGCGTGGCCTGAGAGCGTGTCGCGCGGGCGAAGCTCGGCCGGCAGCGCCTCGATGACCGTGCCGGCCAGCCGGCAGGTCCAGAGCAGGTGGGCGGCGTCTTGGGCATCGCGGTGCATCGGCGCTCCTGGAGAGGGACCATGATGTTGCCAGACGGTGTTCGGGCCCAGTGGCCCGCCGGCGTGTCCCGGCACGGCTCGCCCCCTATTCCTTGTAGTAGACGATCTGGTGTGTCACCGCGAGCAGTTCCCCGCCTGGGCCCCACAGCTCGGCGGACTGATCGAAGTAGCCGTTGCGAAACTGCTGTGCACGGGCGTGGGCCAGCAGATGGCGGGTGCCGATGGCGGCCAGCGTGGCGGCATCGGCGTGGAAGTACACCGTGAACGACACGGTGCCGATGGGAACCCAGCTGCCTCGCTTGACGAAGAGGCGCGGGAAGAACACATCGCACAAGGCCGCCAGTGAAATGAAATCCAGCACCCGCGGCGGCTCGTCGCGCACCCAGAGCAGGCTGACCGAGTCCTGTTCGCCCGTTGGCGGGGCGGCGGCGAACTGCAGCGGCCCCTGGACGAAGCGCATGTCGTAGGCGCTCGTCCAGCGCACCCGGTCCAGTGGCGGCGTGCGCGCAATGGCCTCGGCCGGCGGGGCCTGCGGAAAGCCGGCCTCCACGGACGACCACGTCTCGCGGCGTGTGGCCAGCACGGCGGTGGCGGTGACCACGACGTCGGCGCCCTGGCGCATCTGCACCGACCAATGTTGCGTCGAGCGGTTGGTGCGTGCAGCAGTGGCCTCGATGTCGAAGGGGCCCTGGGCGACGGGACCGGCGAAGTTGACGGTCAGCGCGATCGGTTCGCCTTGGCGTGCCGGATGCGCCAGCACTGCGGCCAGTGCAGCGGCGGCCGTGGCACCGCCGAACGGCCCCACCATGTTGCCGTAGGCCTCGTGCGTGTGGCCGCGCCAGCGGCCCTCGCCTTGGGGCTCCAGGTGGATGGCGGCGTCGAAGGGGTGGGGCTGATTCATGGCTTGAGGTCGAACAATGGGCTGAAGGCGGGTCCGTCACCGGGCTTGTGGCGCAGGCTGCTGCAGGGGGCGCTGCAGCAAGGCCAGCGCCGCGCCGACGAGCAACAGTCCCGCGGCGGCCAGCAGGCTGATGCCGATGTTGCCCGTGAGATCGCCCACCAGCCCGGCGCCATAGGGGCCGGCGGTCTGGGCCACGGCGAAGACCAGCGTGAACAGGCTGATGGCGCGTCCCCAGGCCTGCGGCGGCAGGTTCTGCCTCGAGAAGTGGGTCACCGCGCCGGGGGCCATGAAGACCGAGAGGCCGAAGACCACCGCCGACACCAGCAGCACGGGCCCGTTCGGCAGCACCACCGGCAGCGCGGACCCGATGGCGATGCAGGTCAGGATCAAGGCCAGCGGCAGGCCCGAGGCATGCCGGGCCAGCACGCGCCGCCACACGAACGGCGACAGGCAGATGCAGGTGCCCAGCACCACCCACACCAGCGCGATGAAGCCCGCGCCGGCGCGCTGTTCGGTCATCCACGCCGACAGGAAGGTCAGGTAGACGATGTAGCCCAGGCCGAAGCCCGCGTAGCCGGCCAACTCGGGCCCCATGCGGCGCACCGGCAAGGGCTTGGTGTCGGTTTGCCGCTGGGCCTGCGCGGGCACGTGCAGTTGCGATGCCGCCCACAGGCTCAGCGGCACGCAGCACAGGCTGATGATGCCGATGACCACCCAGCCCTTGGGCCACGACGAAGGCCCCCACGCATCCAGCATCAGCGGCAAGGCCGCGCCGGCCAGCACGATGCCCAGGCCGCCGCCGGTGCCGAACAGGATGGCGATGGCCAGCGCATTGCGGCGCGCATCGCCCTGGAACAGCCCCGCGGCCAGCGTGCCGGCAGTGGAGAACGACAGCGCCCCCAGCACGCCCGCAGCGATGCGCCAGGCCGTCTGCCACCACAGCGCCGCGCTCAGCCCCGTGGCCAGCAGCGCCAGCGTCGTGCTGACCATGCCGAAGGCGAAGAGCCTTGCCGGCGAGATGCGGCGGATGAGCAGCATCGTCAGCACCGCGCCGCCGATGTAGCCGAGCGCGTTGGCCGTGTTCAACCAGCCGGCCTGCGCATAGGTCCAAGCCATTTCCGACTTCATCGCCGGCAGCAGCAGACCATAGGCGAAGCGCGCAAAGCCGTTGGTGACGGTGACGCCCAGCGCCAGGCCGGCCAGCACCAGCCAGGGTCGATCAGGGGCTGCGCTCGTCATGCGGCGGCCGTCATGGGCTCAATCGCATCACGCGGCAGCCAGCGCTTCGCGCACGAAGTCCAGGCGGTCCTGGCCGAAGAACATCTGGTTGCCGACAAAGAAGGTGGGTGCGCCGAACGCGCCGCGCGCCACCGACGCCTCGGTGCGCGCGATCAGGTCGGCCTTGACTTCGGCGTCGCCGACCAGGGCCATGAACGCTGCGGCATCGAAGCCGGCCGCTCCCAGGACGGCCCCGAGTTCGGCGGGGTCGCCCAGGTTGCGCGGCGCCACCCACATCGCGTGGAACACGGCGTCCACATAGCGCCGGAAGTCCGCCGGCTGGCGCATCAGCAGGCCGCAGGCGCCCCGCATCAGCGTCAGCGTGTTGATCGGAAAGTGCGGGTTCATCGCGAAAGGCACGCCCCAGCGTCTGGCCCAACGCGCGATGTCGTCGTTCATCCAGCGGCCCTTGGCGGGCACGCTCACCGGG
Source organism: Rubrivivax sp. (assembly GCA_016790435.1). GTDB lineage: Bacteria > Pseudomonadota > Gammaproteobacteria > Burkholderiales > Burkholderiaceae_C > Rubrivivax. The sequence continues at coordinate 84,127 of JAEUPE010000097.1, forward strand.
CTGGCGTTGCCCGTGGCCTTGAACACGCCGCCCAGCAGCATCGGGTGCCACACCAGCGTCGCGCCCGTCTCCTGCGCGATGCGCGGCAATTGTGTGTAGGCCAGGTAGGTGGTGGGGCTGCCGAAGTCGAAGTGGAACTCGACGGTCTTGTGGTTCATGGGTGTCTCCAGTGCTCTGCGGCCCTTGGCCTCGGAATCGCGTCGTTCAGGATGGGGTTCAAGTCTCGGTGCCCTGTTCCTCCCGCAATCAGACGCTGCGTCCGCCGCGGGTACCTGGGGCGAGATGCCGGTTCAGCAAGGGCCGCTCCTATTTCAGGTCGGGGTTGCCGGCATGGTTCCACCAGGCCAGGTCGGAATGGGCGCGCAGGTCCAGCTCGAAGGTCCAGGCCGAGCGGTGCTGGTGCGCGATGTAGAAGTAGGTGTTGGCCACTTCGGCCGGCAGCAGCAGGCCGTCGTTTTCCAGGCCCTTCTTCTCGCGCAGCGCCTGGAAGCGCTCGGGGCCGAGCATCTTGCCAAGCGTATCGGGCGCGTCCACCGCGCCGTCGATGACGATGTGCGCGACGTGGATGCCCTTGCTCGCGAACTGGGCGTTCAACGACTGGCACAGCATGCGCCGCCCGCCCATGGCCGCCGCATGCGAATGCTGGCCGGCGTTGCCGCGCAGCGCGGCGGTGGCCGATGTCACCAGCAGCGCCCCCTTGCCACGCTGCTCCATGGACGGAAACAGCGCCTGCGCCAGGCGGAAGAGGCCGAAGGTGGCCATGCGCCAGCCCATCTCGAACTGCTTCAGCGTGGTGCTGGCCAGGCCGCGGTCGCCGATCTGCGCGCCCAGGTTGAACACCGCCACGGCGATCGGGCCGACGTTCGCCTCGACGTGGCTGACGAGCTGCTCGATGCTGCCTTCTTCCACCGCGTTGAGCATGAAGCCGCTGGCCGAGCCACCGCCGGCTTCGATCTCGGCCACGAGCTTGTCCAGCCCGGTCTTGTCGCTGCGGCGAGCGAGGCACGCGTGGTAGCCCTCGCGGGCAAAGCGCTTGGCCACGTGGCCGCCGATGCCGGCCCCGGCGCCGAGGATCAGGCAGACGGGCTTGTTCATGGTCTTGTCCTTTGCTTGGATGGGCCGGCGGCCCATGGCTGGGCGACGCCGCTGGCCGACGCATTGTCACGAGGGCGCAGGGCGCGGGCCCTCCGTGCCGATTCAACGTGCTGTATGACCGCCGCCATCGCTTTCAGGGCCGATCCGATCCAGCGCCCGCAACTCCTCGTCGCCGAACCCTGCGGCCCGTCGCGCCGCCATGTTGAACGGCCCCTTCAGGCGAGGCGCGCCGTGTCGCGCGGCCAGCACGGCATAGTGCGCCACCGGGTCGAGGCCCTCGCGCGCGCACAACCACCGGTACCAGCGGTTGCCCACCGCGACGTGGCCGATCTCGTCGCGCAGGATGATGTCGAGGATGTCGACGGCGCGCGTGTCGCCGGCGCGGGCAAACTTGGCGCGCATCGGTGGTGTCGCGTCGAGGCCGCGCGCTTCCAGCGTGCGCGGCACGAGTGCCATGCGTGCGGTGACGTCGCCGGCCGTCTTCTCGCACATCGCCCACAACCCGTCGTGCGCGTCGAAGTCGCCGTAGGCGTGGCCGAGCGAGGCGAGGTGCTCCGTCACGAGCGTGAAGTGCAGCGCCTCCTCGGCGGCCACGCGCTGCCAGTCGCGGTAGTAGGCCTCGGGCAGGCCGGCGAAGCGCCACACCGCGTCGAGCGCGAGGTTGATGGCGTTGAACTCGATGTGCGCCACCGCGTGCAGCAGCGCGGCGCGCCCCTCGAGGGTGAAAGGGGTGCGCCGCGGCACCTGGGCCGGGTCCACGAGGCGCGGCCGCGGAGGCCGGCCGGGCAGCGGCTCGTGGGTGTCCGTGCCCGCACTGAACGCCCGATCCGGCGCAACGGGTGCCGTGCCCTGTTCAGCGAACCAGGCCCGCGTCGCCGCCGCCTTCGCTGCCGGGTCAGCGAGGGCCAGGATGCGCAAGGCCTCGCGACGCAGCTCCATCCCTAGAATTATCGGTTCCCCGTTCATCCACCCCTGCACCGGAGCTGCCCTTGGCGACCTATCAATTCGGCGACGACGCGCCCCGCATCGCGCCCACGGCCTGGGTGGCCGAGAGCGCCCAGGTCATCGGCCGCGTCGAGCTGGCCGAGGATGCGAGCGTCTGGTACGGCTGCGTGCTGCGCGGCGACAACGAGTGGATCCGCATTGGTGCGCGCAGCAACGTGCAGGACGGCAGCGTCATGCACACCGACATGGGCTTCCCGCTCGTCGTCGGCGACGACGTGACCATCGGCCACCAGGTCATGCTGCACGGCTGCACCGTCGGTGACGGTGCGCTCATCGGCATGCAGGCCATCGTGCTCAACGGCGCGCGCATCGGCAAGGGTTGCCTCGTGGCCGCCGGCGCCATTGTGACCGAGGGCAAGGTGTTCGAGGACGGCTGGCTCATCGTCGGCGCGCCTGCCAAGGCAGTGCGGCCGCTGGAGCCGGCGCAGATCGAGCGCATGCGCTCGGGCACCGCGCACTATGTCGAGAACGCCACGCGCCATCGCACGATGTTGCGGCGCATCGGCTGATCGCACCGTGAGCGAGCCGCGCCAGCGCGACATCCGCCGATGAGCGAACTCACCAAGTTCATCTTCGAGGGCCTGCCCGTGCGCGGCATGCTCGTGCGCCTCACCGACAGCTGGCGCGAGGTGCTGCGCCGGCGCGGCGCTGCCGGCGCCTATCCGCAGCCGGTGCGCGAGCTGCTGGGCGAGATGACGGCCGCCGGCGTGCTGATGCAGGCCAACATCAAGTTCAACGGCGCGCTCGTCATGCAGATCCACGGCGACGGGCCGGTCAAGCTGGCCGTGGCCGAGGTGCAGAGCGACCTCGCTTTCCGCGCCACGGCCAAGATCGTCGGCGAGGTGGCGCCCGGCGCGCAACTGGAGACGCTCGTCAACGTGCGCGGCAAGGGGCGCTGCGCCATCACCCTCGACCCGCGCGAGCGGCTGCCCGGCCAGCAGCCCTATCAGGGCGTGGTGCCCCTGCACGGCGATCGGCGCGAACCCCTGCAGCGCGTGCAGCAAGTGCTCGAGCACTACATGCTGCAGAGCGAGCAACTCGACACGCGCCTGGTGCTCGCCGCCAACGACGAGCTCGCCGCCGGCCTCCTCATCCAGCGTCTGCCGGTGCAGGGCGAGGGCAACCTCGAGGGTGCGGCGGGCCGCCGCAACGAGGACGACATCGGCCTGTCGGAAGCCTTCAACCGCATCGCGCTGCTCGCCGCCACGCTCACGCGCGAGGAGTTGCTCGCGCTGCCCGCCGAGCGTGTGCTGCACCGGCTCTTCTGGGAGGAGTCGCTGCGCGTCTTCGAGCCGCTGTCGCCTCGCTTCGCCTGCGCTTGCTCGCGCGAGCGCGTGGGCGGCATGCTGCGCGGCCTCGGCCGCGAGGAGGTCGACAGCATCGTCGCCGAGCGCGGCGACGTCGAGATCGGCTGCGAGTTCTGCGGCGTGCAGTACCACTTCGACGCTGTCGACGTGGGCGAGCTCTTCACGCCGGGTGTCCAGCAGCCGCCGGGCTCGCGCGCGGTGCAGTAGCGGGCGCTCGGGTCAGTTCACGGCGCGTGGTGCCGGGGCCGTGGGCAGCGAGCGCAGCGTGCGCACGGCCGAGGCCAGGATGACACCGGCCTGCAGGACGAAGCCGCCGGCGGCGAGCAGCAGGCAGGCGGCGATGCCCTGCCCACCCGCCAGCACCGCCACGCCGGCTCCCAGCGCCGCGCCGAGTGGCCGCGCGCCGGCATTGGCGGTGAGGAAGATCGAGCCCACGCGCCCGAGCATCGGCGCCGGCGTGAGCGTCTGGCGCAGCGTCGTCGAGCTCACCGTCCACACGATGGGGCCGGCGCCGAAGAGGAAGAAGGACAACGCCGCCAGCGCCGGCAACGGCCACACCAGCGAGGCGGCCATCGTGAACGAGGCCAGCACCGAGACCAGCGGCCCGAGGGCGATGGCCGCACCGAGCGGCAGGCGCGCCATGAGGCGCGGCGCGGCCAGGGCGCCCAGCACCATGCCCGCACCGTAGAGCGAGAGCGTGAAGCCGACGCCGCGTGCGCCCAGGCCCAGGTGCTGCATCGCGTGCGGCACGTAGGCGGCCTGCAGCACCATCCAGGAGAGGTTCCAGACGACGGCGGTGAGCAGCACCGGTCGCAGCCAGCGGTCGTGCCAGACGAAGCGCGCACCGTCGCGCAGCTCGGCCAGCGGTGGCGGCCGCGATGGCGTCGGAGCAACCGATTTCGCCGCGGCGTCCGCAGGCAGGCGCCGCAGCAGCACCACGGCCGCCACCGAAAGCGCCGCGGCAAGCGCGAACGCGCCGCCACCGCCGGTCGCCGCCACCACGGCACCGGCCAGCGCCGGGCCGGCCGCGAAGGCCAGGCTGCGCGCCAGTTCGAGCCGGCCGTTGGCACGTGCCAGCGCTTCGCGCGGCACGAGCGCGGGCACCATGGCCGGCGCCGCGACGCTGAAGGCCACCGTGCCGACGGCGCCGATGAAGCCCAGCACCGCCAGGGCGGCCATCGAGAGCCCGGCGCCCGAGGCGACGATCACGAGCGCAGCGAGCAATGCCATCGCCAGCACGCGCATCGCCTCGGCGGCCACCATCATGCGCCGGCGCGAGGCGCGGTCGGCCCACAGGCCGAAGGGCAGCGCCAACAGCAGGAAGGGCAGGCTCTGCGCCGCCGCGAGCAGGCCGACCTCGCGCGCGCCGGCGTTGAAGGCGAGCACCGCGACGATGGGCACGGCGGCCAGGCTGATCTGCTCCGCCGCCTGTGCGGCCAGGTTGGCACCCGCGAGGTGCTTGAACGTGGCAGGCAGGCCGGAGGCCGGTTGGGGTGTCATGAGGGTGAGGGCGCGCGGGGGCTGGATCATGGCAGCGATCGTTGCCCTGCCGCGCCGCGGCCGCTCGCCGGATCCGGACCCGTGTTTCGGGGCACGTGGCCGCCTCTTCGCCGACCCTTCGCCGACCCTTCGGCTCCCCGTTTCAGCGCGCAGCCCGCTCTGCCACCCCGGCGGTGGACCTAGGCGCTGCGCATGAGGGCCAGTTCGGCCTGCGGCACGCAGCACTCGCAAATCCAGTCGCGCCGCCGCGGGCCCGCCGGAGCCGGGCTCGCTGGAGCCGCCCTCTCCAGGCGCGTGAAGAGGCCGCCCATCGTGCGTGCGCCGGGCGCCGGCAGGCGCTCGGTGCGGCCGGGCCGAGCCGCCAGCAGCGGCCGCAGCGCCGCCATCGCCTGCGCCAGGCGGGCCGGCCCGCGGCCGGCCACCACCGCGAAGGGCAGCCCGTGCTGCAGCAGCAACTCGCGCACGCGGTCGTCCACCGGCTGGCGCACGTGCTCGCCGTCGCGCTGATGGCCGTCGGCCACCCAGGGCAGGTCGAGCGCCGTGAGCAGCGTCGCCGTCATGGCACGGTGGCGCTGCACGGCCAGCGCCAGCAGCGAGCGGTCGTCGAACAACAGGTCACTGTAGACATGCGTCATGAGCGCCGTCGTGTCGCTGACGACGACATCGTGCTCGGCAGCGGCGTCGTCGATGCGCCGGTGCTGCTCGATCAGGATGGCCTGCTGCTCATCGCGCCGTGGCGTGCGTCCCGCCTTGGCGCACCATTCGCGCAGCACCTCGCCGACCAGCGCCACGCGGCCATCGCGCCTGGGCGGCGAGGCGGCCGCCGGATCGGCCAGAGGGTCCGGGGCGGCCAGCGCGGTGGCGAGTTCGCGCGCCAGCGTGGTCTTGCCGGTGCTCTCGGCGCCGACGATGGCGATGCGCAGGGGAGGGAGGGGTGCGTTCACTCCCCCGAAGCTACCGGCATCGGTGCCTGGCGGTCAACGGGTTCCTTCAGCATGCGTCGCGCAATGGCCAATGCCGGTTCCAGGTCGTAGCGCAGCACGAGATCGACGAGGCGCTGGCCATCGGGCCCCCGCGAGCGCGCCAAGAGCGAACCGTGTTCCACCGCGAACTCGCGTGCGCCGGCGTCGCCCTGCGCCAGAAGGGCGGCCAGGCGTTCGAGCAGTGGGCGCCACGCGCGCCCGTCGGCGGCGTCCGGCGCCATCGGCACGAAGGAGCCTGCGGGCGCCGCTGCCGGCGCCAGCGCGCCGAACGACGACATGCGCGCCGCGGTCGAGGCGTTCGAGTGCGGCAGCGAGTTCAACGCATTGAGCAGCGCCTGGTACAGCGCCTGTGGATCGAAAGGTTTGGAGAGGAAGAGGTCCATGCCCGCGTCGAGGCAGCGCTTGCGGTCATCTGCGAAGGCGCTGGCCGTCAGCGCGATCACCGGCAGGTCGAGGCCCGCTTCGCGCAGGCGGCGCGTGGCCGTCAGGCCGTCCGTGTTCGGCATCTGCACGTCCATCAGCACGAGGTCGGGTGGGCAAGCCTGCACCGCGCGCACGGCCGCATCGCCGTCGCCGACGACCGTGACCACGAGGTCGGCGGCTTCGAGCATGGCCCGCGCCACCTCCTGGTTGATGGGGTCGTCGTCGGCCACCAGCACCTGCGCGCCGCCGTGCAGGCGCCGCAGCCGGTCGAGCAGCGCCTGCGCGGCATCGTGGGCCCCGGCCGCGTCGGTGGTGCCGGAGCCATCCATGCCATCGGCCGCCCGCCGGGCTGCCATCGCAGGCTCGAAGGCGGCGCTGAACCAGAAGCAGCTGCCACGGCCGGGTTCGCTGTGCACGCCGACCTCGCCGCCCATCAGCGCAGCGAGATGGCGCGTGATGGCCAGGCCCAGGCCGGTGCCGCCGAAGCGGCGCGTGGTGGACGTGTCGCCCTGCTCGAAGGGGCGGAAGAGGCGCGAGACCTGGTCGGCGCTGAGCCCGATGCCGGTGTCCTCGATCTCGAACTTGAGCCGCAGGCGCTCGTCGGCCGAGGGCAACCGGAGGGCGCGGATCTCGACCGAGCCGCGTTGCGTGAACTTGACGGCGTTGCTGGCCAGGTTCAGCAGCGCCTGCGTCAGCCGAGTCGGGTCGCCCACGAGGTGCGCAGGCAGGCCGGCGGCCCTCACGCGCAGGGCCAGGCCGCGTTCCTCGGCCTGCGGCGCCACCAGTTCGCGCACGTGCTCCAGGGTCTCGGCGAGGCCGAAGGGCACGCGCTCAAGCACGAGGCCATTGGCCTCGATCTTGGAAAGGTCGAGGATGTCGTTGATGAGCACCATCAAGTGCGCGGCGGCCGCCTCGATCTTGCCGATGCGGTCGGCCTGTCGCGCGTCGGCCGGCTGGGCTGCGAGCAGGCGCGACAGGCCGATGATGGCGTTCATCGGCGTGCGGATCTCGTGGCTCATGTTGGCGAGGAAGGCGCTCTTGGCGTGGCTGGCCGCCTCGGCGCGGCGGGTGGCCTCGGCGAGCTGCGCAGTGCGTTCGCCGACACGGACCTCGAGCTCGGCGCGCGAGGCTTCGAGCGCCTCCAGCGCCTGCCGGCGCTCGGTGATGTCGAGGACGATGCCGACGGCGCGCACCGCCTGGCCGGCGGCGTCGCGTTCGACGACGCGGCCGGCATCGAGCACCCAGATCCAGCGCCCGTCGCGATGGCGCAGCCGGTGCTCGCAGCGGTAGCTGCTGCTCTGGCCGGCGAGGTGCGGGTCGAGCTCGGCGCGCACGTGCGGCCAGTCGTCGGGGTGCACCAGCGTCTCCCACGACGAGATGTGCGGGTCGACGTCCTCGAACCGATAGCCGAGCATCTGCGCCCAGCGGGCATTGATCTGCGTCGTGCCGCTGGGTACGTGCCAGTCCCACAAGCCGAGCTCGGCGCCGTGCAGCGCGAGCGCCAGCTGCTGCTCGCTGCGTTCGAGCGCCGCGGCGCTTTCGCGCTGCGGCGTCACGTCACGGCCCACCGCGAACTGGCCGTAGACGCGGCCGTCGGCATTGCAGAGCGGCCCGCGCTTGACCGAGTAGGTGCGGGCACCGGCCGGTGTGTTCCAGCGTTCGTCGCGGACCTCGCCGTGTGCCGGCGGCACCACTCCCGGCCGGCCGGCCATGCCGGCCGGCAGGCGCTCGAGCAGCGGCGCGCCCGGTGAAGGTGCCGCGGCCAGGCCGGCCACGCGGGCCGCCTCGGTGTTGCACAGCAGCGACCGCCCCTCCGTGTCCTGGGCGATGACGATCAGGTCGGCGCCGTCCATCACTGCGTCGAGCAGCTGAAGGGTGTGCAGGCGTTCGGCCTGGTGGCGCTGTTCGAGCCTGGCGCGCTCGAGCGCCACGTCGCGCCTGCGCAGGCGGAACATGCCGCCGGTGACCAGCATCGCCAGCGTCGCCGCAAGCCCGATCCACGCTACCTGTTCGAGCCAGCGCACGAGGTCGATCTCGTCGCTCGAGCCGACCATCACCCACCACGGCATGGCCGGCACCGGGTGCAGCCCGGCGCTGTAGCCTCGGTCCCACTCATCGTGGCCGCTGACGATGCCCAGGCGCGTCAAGTCCTGCGGCAGGTCGCGCGCCAGCGCCGGGCGGCGCAGCAGCCCATTGCGGGGTGGGCGGCCGGCCTCTGCCGCCACCGCCGTCCAGGCATCCCAGCGCTCGCGCTGCGGAACCAGCAGCGTCGCGGTCAGCGTGTTGTCGAGGGTGCTGGTACGGCGCAGCAGCGGCGCCAGCACCTCGCCGGCATCGAACTCCACGAGCAGGGCGCAGCACGCGGGGTCGCTGCCGCCGCCGAGCGGGACGGCGATGGCCAGCGTCTGCTGCTCATCGGCGTCGAGCAGCGGCCCGGCCATGTTCACCTCGGCGGAGTGGAGGGCTTGCATGGCATGCTCGGCCAGCGCCGGCGCCACGCGCGGCGCCATGCCCGCGGTGCTCCACAACACGCGGCCCTGCGCATCCAGCAAGGCCGCCTCGCGCCAGCCCTTGAGGCCGCGCAGCTCCGAGAGACGGTCGGTGAGAGGCGTGCCCCTCGCCGGCGCACCCTGCCGCTGCCACTGCGCCAGCAGCGCCGCGTAGTGATGGCTGTCGCGCAGGCCCCGTGCATCGGACAACTGGGCCGCGCGCCAGTCGGCAAACGACTGCGTCGCGGCCTGCGCCTGGGCGTGCAGCGAGTCCTCGCGGTGCCGGTGATGGCCCTTCCACGCGTCGAACAGGGCCACCGCCGCCAGCACGAGGATGGCGACGATCGCCATGGCGTGCGCCGGCCGGTCGCGCGCTGCCTGGGAACTGCCGGGCTCGGACGGCCCCTCGCCCAGGTTCACGCGGCCACCGCCACGCCGGGCTCGGCGTGCTCCCGGGCGATCGCGACCAGGCGGCCGAACGCCTCGCGGAACGCGGTGACGATCTCGGGGTCGAAGCGTGTTCCGGCGTCGTCGACGATGATGCGGAAGGCCTCGTCGGTGCCGAGGGCGCGCTTGTACACGCGTGGCGAGATGAGCGCGTCGAACACGTCGGCCACGGCCATGATGCGGGCCGCGAGCGGGATCTGCTCGCCAGCCAGCCCCTGCGGATAGCCGGCCCCGTCCCAGCGCTCGTGGTGCGACAGGGCGATCTGGCGCGCCACGGTGAGGAACTCCACCGGATGGCCGATGTCCTCCTCGGCCAGTTCGATGGCGCGGGCACCGAGCGTGGTGTGGGTGCGCATCACCTTCCACTCTTCGGGCGTGAGCGGGCCCGGCTTGAGCAGGATGCTGTCGGGGATGCCCACCTTGCCGATGTCGTGCAGCGGCGCCGACTCGGCGAGCAGCTCCATCATGTGGTCGTCGAGCTCTGCCGCATGGCGCGAGCCGCGGCGCAGCTGCACCGCCAACTCGTGCACATAGCCCTGCGTGCGCAGGATGTGATTGCCGGTTTCCGGGTCGCGCAACTCGGCCAGGTGGGCCAGCGCGCGGATGCCCACGCGTTTGGCGAGCAGGCCCTCGGTCATGCGTTCGACGACTTGATGGGCGAGTTGGCGGTTCTCATCGCGCAGCATGCGGCGCGCGCGGCGGGCCTCGATCTGCGCGCGCACGCGTGCCAGCGCCACCAGCGGCCGCAGGGGCTTGCTCAGGTAGTCGGCCGCGCCGGCGGCCAGGCCGTGCTCCTGGTCGGCGTCGTCGCCGCGCGCGCTGAGGAAGATGACCGGGATCTCGGCGATCTCGGGGTCCTGCTGCAGGCGGCGCAAGACCTCGAAGCCGTCCATGCCGGGCATCATGATGTCGAGCAGGATGAGGTCGGGCTGCGGCGCCTGCGCGGCGTACCGAAGCGCGACCGGGCCGGAGTTGGCCGCGCGCACGGCATAGCCGGCCTCCCGCAGCAGGTCGCTCACGACCAACAGGTTGTCGGGCACGTCGTCGACCACCAGCACGGTGGCGTCGTCGGGGGTTGGAAGGTGGGGCATGGCTCGGGGGGCTCGGCGGCGCACCTCCATCTTCGGCCGGCAGTGCCCAGAGCGACAGGGTCGTACGGCGCTGCACAGGAGGCCCCACAAGGCTTGTCGAGAAAACCCTACAGACGAGATCGGGTCCGTCGGCGCCGGTGACCTCGCACCTGTGAAGAATGAAGGTTAGTCGAGGTCTCCCCCGCCGAATGATCTGCCCGCACCCGGTCCTGTCCCGCGCCCGTCCGATGGCCACCGTGATGCTGCACGTCAGCGCGCCAGTGAACGAGTACATGAGCGCGCCCATGAGCGCGCCCTTGCGCCCGCGGCGGCCGCGCCACCGCCCCGGCGCCTGAGGATGGGCGAGACGGCTCGCGGTTCGGCGCTGGCGCGCCTCGCGCTGGTGCCGGTGGGCGTGGTGGTGCTGCTCACCAGCGCATTGCTGGTGCTGGCGCAGAACCTGGTCGTCGGTGAACTGGAGCGGCGCACGCTGTTGCGCAACCAGCATCGGGCCGGGGTGCTGGCGCAGCAGATCGATGCGACCCTGCAGTCGGCGGTGCGGGAACTGCGCCTGCTGGCGCGCTCGCCGCTGCTGCAACAGCCCGACGCGGGCGCGGCCGTACGGGTCGAGCTCGAGCACCTGCAGCGACAGGCGCCGCACATGCTGTGGATCGGTCTCGTCACGCCCGATGGCATCGTGCGCAGCGGCACGCAGGGCTGGCTCGAGCGGCGCTCGATCGCCGAGCGGCCGGTCTTCCTGCACGGTCTGCGGGGGCCCTGGCTCGGCGACGTGCATCCCGCGCTGGCGCTCGCGTCTCTTCTGCAGGCCCAGGGTGACCGCGCTACCGAACTTCTCGACGTTGCCGAGCCGGTGCGCGACGCGCAGGGGCGCGTCGTGGCGGTGCTGGCTGCGCACCTCGGCACGGCGTGGGTGGAGCGGCTGCGCAGCACGGCCACCGGCGAGGCCGAGGGCGCACCGGTGCCCTCGATGCGCGTGCTGGTGATTTCTGCCGCCGCCGACCGCAGCGTGCTGGCCGACGACCCGCCGCCGCCCGGCGTGCCACTGCGCGTGGTGCCGCCAGCCGAGGTGCGTGCGACCGACGCGACGCGCTACCTGGCGGCCTCCCGCGACCTGGGCTCTCCGACGGCGGCCACGTTGCCCTGGCGCGTGCTCGTGCTGCAGGAGCGAAGCGCCGCATTGCGGCCGGCCCACGCGGTGATGCGCTCGATGCTGCTGCTGGGCGGGCTGGCGGCGCTCGCGGCGGGCGCGCTCGGCTACCTGCTCTCGCGACGGCTGCTCAGTCCGTGGACGCCGGTGTTCGAGGGTGTGTTGCGGCGGGCCCAGCCGGCCGAGGGTGGCCCGGTCAGCGATGTCGACCTGCGCGCCATCGCCGAGGAACTGCAGCGGGCCGCGGCCGAAGGCGGGCCGGAAGCGCTGCTGGCGCGCCTGGCCCGCGACGCGCGCGACCTCAAGCGCGCGCTCGACCATCTGCCGCTGGGGGTGGCGCTGATCGACCGCACGTTCCACGTCGAGTACCTGAACGCCGGCTACACCCGCCTGCTCGGCTGGACCACCGAGCAGGTGCGCGGTCGGCTGGCGGCCGAGTTCCTCTGGGATGCCGCGGAGCGCCCGGCCTTCGCCCGCCTGTTCGGCCAGCTCGGCAAGCCGGCCGGCGAGGTGGTGGCGCGCTTCGAAGCGCTCACGCCCGACGGCAGCCGCCTGCCGATCCAGTGGCACCTGGTGCCGCTGAACGCCGAGGACGGGCGGCTCGAAGGGGCCATCGCGCTCGTGCACGACATCCGCGCCGAGCGCGCCGCGCAGGCGCGCGCCGACGCCTTGGCCGGCCGCCTGCGCGCCCTGGCCGACGCAGCGCTTGCCGACCTGCTGGCTACGCTGGACCACGAGGGGCGTGTCCTCGAGTGGAGCCGGGGTGCCGAACGGCTGAGCGGCCATGCCTCGGCGCTGGCGCTCGGCCACCCGCTCGCGGCGCTGCTGCCGCCGGCCGATGTCGCCGCCTGGATGCAGCAGGCGCTGCGCGAGGGCCGCTGCCGGGTGAGTGCCGAGCTGTCGACGGCCGACGGGCGCGCGTGCTGGTTCGAGGGCTCGCTGTATGCGCTCGGGCTCGCACCGGGCTCGGCGCGCTACGGCTTGATCCTGCGCGACGTGAGCGACGCCCGCGCGGCACGCAGCGCCTTGGAGCGCAGCGAGGCCCGCCTGCGCCTGGCGGTGGAGGCGGCGCGCATGGGCACCTGGGACATCGACCTCGGCACCGGCACGCAGCGCGTGACCTGGTCTGACGGGTATGCGCAGCACTTCGGGCTCGAATCGGGGCAGTTGCCGCGCAACGCGGCGCAGACCGAGGCGCTTTTGCACCCGGACGACCGCGCCGCCTACCGCGAGGCCTTCCTGCATGCGGTGCGCGACGATGCGCCGCTGCAGGCCGAGTTCCGCATCCTGGCGCCCGGAGGCGTGCGCTGGCATGCGGTGCGGGGCCGTGCACAGCGGGGCCCCGATGGCCGCGCCACGCGCATCGTCGGTGTCGGCATGGACACCACCGAACGCAAGCTGGCCGAGGCCGAACTGCGCGACGGGCGCGAGCGGCTGGAACGCATCCTCGGCACGATGTCGGAGGGCCTGCTGGTCATCGACGCCGAGGGGCGCTATGCCATGGTCAACGCAGCAGCCGAGCGCATCCTCGGCGCTCCGTCCGCGCAGATCGTCGGCCGCCGCTGCGAGTCGGCACCCTGGCGGCGCTTCAGCCCGCCTGGCGCCAGCCAGCCATTGGACGTGCCCGTGTTCGACGCGGTGCTGCAGGCCGGACGAGCCGTGGCCGGCGAGGTGGTGGGCATCGAGACGCTGAGCGGCGAGCGACGCCTGCTGTCGTTCAACGCGACGGCGAGGGGCTCGGACCATCCGCGCGGCTTCGACGGCGTCCTCGTCACCTTCGTCGATGTCACCGAGCGGTTCCATGCCGAGCAGGCGCTCGCCGACAGCGAGGCGAGGCTGGCCGCCATCGTCGCCGGGGCCAGTGACGGCATCCTCAGCGCCGGCATCGACGGTCGCATCACGCTGTTCAATCCGGCCGCCGAACGCATCTTCGGCATCGAGGCCGCGGCCGCCGTCGGCGAGCCGCTCGCGCGCCTGCTGCCCGCAGACGCGCGAGACGCGCACGAGGCGCATCTCGCGGCCTTCGTCGCCTCGGGCACCACGCAGCGTGCGGTGGGGCCTGGGCGGCAGGTGGCG
>JAEUPE010000105.1 GCA_016790435.1 Rubrivivax sp.
GTTCGGCATCCTCGTGCGCAGCGACCTGCAGGGCGCGCGCATGGGCCGCCGCCTGCTGACGAAGATGATCGACTACCAGCGCGGCCGCGGCACGAAGCGCCTTGTGGCCACGGTGCTGCGCGAGAACGCGCGCATGCTGGCGCTGGCCAAGGATTTGGGCATGGTGGTCGACTCGCACGAGCAGGAGCCGGGGACGGTGAAGGTGGTGCTGGAGTTGAATGCCGGGGAAGCGGTGTGAGGTGACGCCTCGAAGCGTTCGCGCCGGGCTGCGTTCCGGCGGGGGCGCGCTTCGGGGGTGACTGCTGTCCCGACGCCGGCCGGGTCTCGCCCCGGCGGGCGAGTCACTTTCATTTGCTGGCCCAAATGAAAGTAACCAAAGCAAAGGGCCTGATGGCCTGCGCTGATTTGATTGCTTCCGGAGGCGGGCCTCCATTTGGCCGGCGCGCTTCGGCACCCAGAACGGCTGCGTCTACCCGTCACGCAGCTGCAGTTTGTGCCGACAGCGTTGCCCTTCAAGGGCTCGCGCTTCGTCCTTTGTCGAGGCCGGGAGCAAGAGCGCGCTCCCGGCCCTGCAGGCCCAGGCGATGCGCAGCGAGCCGCGTGTGAAGACGCCTTGTCCGTTCAAGCCGCAGCGGTGCAATGGGTAGACGCAGCCGTTCTGGGTGCCGAAGCGCGCCTGCCAAACCGAGGCCCGCCTCCGAAGCGGGCCCATCGCATCAGGACATCACGTGCTTTTCTTTGCCTACTTCTCTTTTGCACGAGCAAAAGAAAGTAGGTCGCCCGCCGGGGCGAGACCCGGCACGCGTCGAGTCAGAAACCGCCTCACCAAAGCACGGGCTGGCAAGAGCAATCGCCGCCTCGAGCAAAGCGCCCGCCCGAGCGCACGGCCGACTCAACCCGCCGCCAGCCGCCAGGCCGCCGCCGCACCGCGCAGCCGCTCAGACAGATGCAACGCCAGGTTGCGGTAGATGAGCGCCGCCACCGCCGGCTGATCGCGCTGTAGTTCGCGCAGCAGCGCCGCCGGCAGCTCGAACACCGTGCTCGCCTCGTCGGCCCGCGCATCGGCCGTGCGGCCGCGACCGTCGAGCACCGCCGTCTCGCCGAAGCACATGCCGGGCGAGAAGCTGACGAAGCGCTGGCCGCGTCCGCGGTCGAGCACGCTCACCGAGCCCTCGGTCAGCAAGTAGATCGCATCGCCCGCGTCGCCTTCGCCGAAGAGGCGCTCGCCCGCCTCCAGGCGCCGCGGCACGAGGCGCGTCGACAGGGCGGCGAGGTCCACCTCCGGCAACCCGGCCAGCAACGCGTTCTGCGCCAATGGCACGGCCAGGCCGGCGAGTTCCGAGCCCTCGGCGCGCAGCAAGATGCGCTCGGCGGCCTCGATGGCGTGGTCGGCGTCGGCGTGCAGTTGCCAGGGCATCGGCCCGCCCGCAGTGGGCCGCAGCACGCCCTGCGCCTGCAACGCGCGCCCGTGCCGATTGTCGGTGGTGACGCCGGCCAGCAGCAGGGTCGCACCGCCGCCTTCGAGCCGCTCGCGCAGCAACGCCAGCCCCACCGCGCCGGAAGCGTCGATGGTGCTCACGCGGCGCAGGTCCAGCACGAGGAAGCGGCGACCACCATCGGTCGGCACCGGCATCGGCACCGGCGCCTGCATCGCCTCCTGCGCCAGGCGATCGATGTTGCCGAAGAAAAGCGCCCCTTCCAGCTCGATGACCTCGATGCCGGCACGCAGCGGGCGCAAACGCGCCTCGAGCGCCGGCGGGTAGACACGTCGGCTGGCCACGTCGGCGGCGCCGTAGCGCAGGCGCACGAGCGAGCGGTTGAGCGCACGCATGAAGATCAGCATCGACAGCAGCACGCCCACGCCCACCGCGGCCACGAAGCCGGCTGCGAGCGTGACCGCGCAGACCGTGCCGGCGATGACGAGGCTCCACTGCAGGTCGGCCGTGCGCTCGCCGCGCCACCACTGCGCCGCCAGCGCCCGTGTCCAGCGGTCCACCAGGCCCCAGGCGAGCATGACGACGATGCCCGCCACCACCGCCAGCGGCACGCTGCGCAGCCACGGCAACGCGAGGGCGAAGACGAGCGCCAGCAGCGCGCAGCTCAGCGCCACCGCGCCACGGCCGCGGCCGCCGGCCGACAGCGTCGCCATGGCACGCAGGCGCAGGAAGACGAGCGGCAGGCCGCCGAAGAGACCGCTGGCGACATTGGCCGCCCCCAGCGCGAACAGCTCACGGTCGGTATCAGTGCGCCGGTTCAGGCGCTGGTCGATGGCCGAGAGATTGAGCGCCGACTCGAGCCCGCCGATCAGCGCCAGCAGCAACGCCGTGGCCGCCAGCGTGGGCGCGTGCCGCCACAACACGGCGAGCGTTGAGGCGTCGGCGATCGCCATCGCCGCCTCCGGCCGCGGCCAGGTGGCGCCCAGGGTCCCGAAGGTCGACAAGGCGCAGGTACTGGCCGTGAACCAGGCGGTGCAGGCCCCCTGCATCGCCCCAACCGCCGCCGAGCCGAGCACGAGGGCGATGAGGCCCGCGGGTAGGCGCGGCCAGTGCCTCGCCACCGCCCACATCGCCGCCGCGGTGAGCACCGTGGCAACGGGCGCCAGCCAGCGCCCCTGCGCCAGCGCCTTCCAGCCGAGGCGCGCGAGGTCGTCGGCCGCCACCCCGGCGATGGCCGACACCTGCGACGCCACCATCAGCACGGCCACGCCGTTCATGAATCCGGCCAGCACGGGCTGCGGCACGTACCGCACCAGCGCGCCGGCGCGCAGAAGCCCGAACAGCGCCAGCAGGACGCCACTGCCCAAAACGGCGAACCCGGTGGCAGCCAGCAGCAGCGGCGCCGCGCCCGGCGTGGCCGGATGCAGCGCGTTGTCCTGCACAAGCTGGACGACACAGGCGCCGAGCAGCAGCGCGCTCGACGAGCTCGGCGCGACAGCCGGCATGGGGGAGCGGCTCGCCAGCAGGAACACAAAGGCGCCGAGCACGACGGCGACAGCCGCTGCCGTGAGCCCGATCTGGGGTGCCGCCAAGCCAGCCGCACCGAAGGCGACGACGCCCCAGCTGGCGACCATGGGCAGCAGGGCCGCGGTGGCATTGAGCGCGCCGAGGGTCTCGCCGCGCCAGAGGGTGGCGGCGGAGGTGCCGGCACCGACCCGGTCCGCGGCCGGGCCCGGGGTCGGCTTCAAGCCGCGCCCCCGGGGCGCGACGCAGCGGCCTCGGGCAGCGCATCGCCCAGGTGCCGGCGCAAGGCGGCCCAATGCGGCAAGGCCAGCAGCTGCGCGCGTGCCTCGTCATCGGCCAGGGGGGCCAGTTGCTCCTGCAGGCGCAACTGCAGGTGGCCCAGCACGCCGGTGGCGCGTGGGTCGGCGTTCGCTTCGAGCACGCGCAGGCAGATGAGCAGCGAGTCGGACGGCAGCGGCCTGTAGCCTTCCGGCCCGTCCTCGCCGGCCACGGCCAGCACCTCGTCCACGGTGCGTAGCGCCTCGGCGGCGCGGCCGCTGCGCAGGTCGAGCGCGGCGAGATCGCACCGCACCTGCACCACGGAGGCCGCGCGCTCCTGTGCCGCAAAGAGATCGAGCGCCCGCTGCCATGCGGCCCGCGCGCCCTCGGTGTCGCCGCGCGCCGCACCAACGGCGCCTTGGCTCTGGAGGACCTGCGGCTCAACGAAGGCGTTGCCGGAGGCCTGCGCCAGGCGCATCGCCTGGTCGGCCGCATCCTGCGCACCGGCGAGGTCGCCCTCGGCCAACGCGGCCTCCGAGACATCGATCAGCGCCGACGCGTGCAGGCGCGGCATCGCCAGCGCCAGCACCCGCTCCAGCGCCTCCTGCGCCGTGGCGCGGGCCTCGGGCAGGCGGCCGAGCCGGTTCTGGGCTCGGTACAGCAGCTGCAGCAGGATGTAGCGGTCGTGCAGCATCGGCCGCGACCGGCGAGCCAGGCTCTCGAGGCCGGCCTGGGCCGCGCGCGCCGCCTCGGCATGGCGCTCCTGCAGCGCCAGGGCATGGATCTCGATGCTGCGCAGCTGCAGCTCGTAGCCGTCGTAACCCCCTTGCTCCGGCGGCAGCTGCGCGGCACGGCGGGCGTGTTCCAGGCCGGCGGCCAGCGACTGCTCGGCGATGGCGAAGTCCCGCCGTTCGACGGCCAGCCAGGCGAGCTCGCCATGCGCCAGCGTCAAGGGCGATGCGGATGCGGGATCGGTGCTGTTCGCGAGCAGCGCGATGGCGCGTTCCGCCAGCCGCCTGGCGTCTTCGGGTCGACCTTCGTGGTCGGCCCGCAACATGCTCGCGGTCGCCAGGTCGGCGCGCATGACGTCGTCGTCATGGGCCTCGGCCCACTCGCGCATCGCCTCGGCCGCCGCGCGTGCCTCGTCGCGCCGCTCCAGGCGGTCGAAGACGATGTGGCGCCCGTGCAGCAGGCGGAAGCGATGCCGCGGCGAGATCAATGCCGGTTGTGCCAGCGCGCGGTCGACCAGCCGCAGCGCGGCGTCGTGGGCGAAGCGGGACTCGGCGTGTCGCCGCGCGCGGTCGTAGAACTCGAGCGCCCGGACGCTGTCGCCGGCACGCTCGTAGTGCTCGGCCGTGGTGACGACGAACTCGCGGTCGCGCCCGACCGCGTGCGCCGCCAGCCAGCGCGCCGCGCGTGCATGGCCCTCGCGCTTCACGGCCTTGAGCACGGTGCCGTAGGTCACGTCGTGCAGCAGCTGGTGCTGGAACGCGTATTCGTCGCTCTGCCCGAAGGCGCTGACCTGGCGCCGCGCCAGCAGGCCGCGCTGCATCAACGCCGGCAGCGCCGCCGGCGCCGCCGCGTCCAGCTCGGCCAGCGCGCTCGTCCAGAAGACGGGGCCGAAGATGCTCGCCTGCTGCAGTGCCGCCAGCTCCGGCGCCGGCAGGCTGTCCAGCCGCACCTGCAGCACGCCCACCAGCGTCTCGGGCACGCGCACCTCGCTCAGCCGAGCGGCGGCGAAGGACCAGGGGCGCGTGCGCGTGTCGATGACGCCGTCGTCAATGAGCATGCGCACCAGCTCTTCCATGAAGAACGGGTTGCCGCCGGCGCGTTGCAGCAGCAGCTGGCGCAGCGACTCGGGCACGCCGGCCATCGCGGCCAGCAATGCGTCGGCCAGCGCCGTGCACGAGGCCGAGCCCAGCGGCGCCAGCGGCACGTGCTGCCGCTCCATCTCGGGCACCTCGGGCGGCAGCGCGCGCTGCTCCGACCACGTGGGCCGCGCCAGCAGCAGCAGCGCCAACGGCACCGGCGCCGGCCGCGCCAGCGCCTTGACGAAGTCGAGCGAGCCCTCGTCAGCCCAGTGCAGGTCCTCCAGCACCAGCAGCAGCGGCGTGCTCCCGGCCACCGCGCGCAACGCCTCGCAAAGCGCGTCGAAGGCCTGGTCACGCAGCTCGCGCGCGCCCAATGCCTGCACCGCCGGGATGGCACCGAAATCCAGGCCGACGAGCTGGCCCACGCGCTGCGCACGCGCGCGGGCATCGTGGCGCAGCCAGGGGCTCAGGCCGTCGACCAGCCGCGCCCGCGCCTCGTCGGCGCTGAGGTCGTCGAAGATGCCCAGCCAGCGGGCCAGCAGCTGGCGCAGCAGGCCATAGGCCTGCAGGTCGCCACTTGGCTGTGCGCGCACGCGCAGGCAGTGCACGACGCCGGCCGCGGCGGCGCGCGGGCGGGCGGGCACGCCTTCGATGGCGCCGGTGCGGGTCAGCAGCTCGCGGCGCAGGCGCGTCTTGCCCATGCCGGCGTCGCCGGTGACGACGGCCACCGTGGCGTGGCGCGCGCGCACCGTGCGCTCCCACAGCGCGAGCAGGCTCTGCAGCGCCGCCTCGCGGCCCACCATCGGCGTCTTCAGGCCCTCGATGCCGCGGCGCACGGTGCGCTCGCCCTCGTCCTCGTCGCGACGCACGAGGAAGGTGACGAGCGGCTCTGCGTGCCCCTTGACGACGAGCGGCGGCTGGGCCTCGAAGCGGAAGAGGCCGCGCACCTGCTCGCGCGTCTCGCGGCTGATGCGCAGGCGGCCCACGGGCGCGCTCTGCTCCATGCGCGCGGCCAGGTGCACGGCGTGGCCGATGGCGCCGCGGTCGTCGTCGACGCCGCCGCCGAGCAGCACCATGCCGGTGTGGATGCCGGCGCGCACGCCGAAGCGCTCGATGCCCAGCGGCCGCGCCACGCGCTCGGCATGTTCGGCCGCCACCTCGAGGATGCGCAGGCCGGCGCGCACGGCCTGCGCGGCGTCGTCCTCGCGCAGGCGCAGCGAGCCGAAGGCCGCCTTCAGGCCATCGCCCGTGAAACGCAGCACCTGCCCGCCATGGGCGCGCACGATGCGCGCGAAGCTCTCGAGCGCGTCGCTCACCAGCGCCAGCGCGTCTTCGGCGCTCACGAGCTCGAGCATGGCGGTGGAGTCGGCCACATCGACGAAGAGCACGCTCACCTGCCGCAGGCGCGGCGACGCGGTCTCCAGCGCGCTGCCGCGCAGTGCGCGCACCGCCGCGTCGACGGCGGCATCGCCGAGCACGGCACGCTGCGCCTCCAGCTGCGCAATGGCGGCTTCGAGCGGGCTCGGGTCAGGCATGTTCGCCAGCGGGTGTCATCGGCGCATTGTCGCGGCCGACCGCGCTCGCACGGCACGCCGCAGCGTACCTCTTGTGCGGCCGCGAAGCAGGGCACGCAAGAGAGGACTGACCCGAGCCGGCGGGGCCCGCCCGCGCCCGCGCCCGGCCGGCCGTCGGCCACGCCGACAATGCCGCGATGTCCCAGACCCCTCCAGCGCCGGCCGGCGCGGCCCTGAGCGGCACCGCCTTCGCCACCCTGCTTTTGATCGCGCTGATGATGGGCGGCAACCACGTCGCCGCCCGACTCGCCTTCGACAACGGCGTCGATGTCGTCACCGCCGTGGCCTTCCGCAGCGGCATCACGGCGTTGGTGGTGGCCTTCATCGTCTGGCAGCAGCGGGTGTCGCTGGCACTGCAGGCCAAGCACCGCTGGTCGCTGCCGGTCATCGGCGTGCTGATCGCGGCGCAGAGCTATTGCCTGTATTCGTCGGTGGCGCGGCTGCCGGTGGCGCTGGCGCTGCTGGCCTTCAACCTCTACCCACTCTTCACGGCGTTGTTCGCCCGCCTGCTCTACGGCCATCGCGCCGAGCGGCGCGTGCTGCTGGCCATGCCGGTGATTCTTTTCGGGCTGGCGCTGGCGCTGGACGTGCTGGGCGCCGCCTCGGGCCTGGGCGCCGGCGCGCACTGGGGGCGCATCGGTGCCGGCGTCGCCTTCGCAGTGGCGGCGGCGGCCATCTTCGGCCTCGCGCTCGTCCTCACGCAGCACGAGGCGGGCACCCTCGACGGCCGCCTGCGCACGGCCACGACGATGGGGCTGGTCGGCCTCATCGCCTGTGCCGCGGCGGTGGCGCAAGGCGGCTTCCACCTGCCCACGGCGCCGGCTGGGTGGGTCGGCCTGCTGATGCTGACCTTCCTCTACGGCACCGCGTTCACGATCATGTTCACCGTGCTGCCGAAGCTGGGCGTGGTGGGCAACTCGGCGATCATGAACGTGGAGCCGATCTTCGCGCTCGTGCTGGCGTGGGCGGTGCTCGGCCAGCGCATCGCGCCGATGCAGGTGGGCGGCGGGTTGATCGTCGTCGGCTGCGTGATCTGGCTGGGACTGCGGAGGCGGTCGGGGTAGGCGGCCGACCTTGTCGCGGGCCGGGATTTCAGCCGACCTTCGCCCGCGCCAGATGCAGCGCGTGCAGCGTGATCTTGCGCACCTCCACCTGGCTCTGCCCGATGTGCCCGCGCAGCACCATCAGCGCCTGCTCGGCCTTGCGCTGGATGATGGCGCGCAGGATCTTGCCGTGCTCCTGGTAGGTGGCCTCGATGCGGTCATCGCGCGTGAAGTCGAGTCGCCGCACGATGCGGATGCGCTCGGTCACGTCCCAGTGCACACGCGCCATCTCGGCGTTGCCGGTGGCGCGCACGAGCGTGGCGTGGAACTGCTCGTCGAGCGCGCCGACCTCGGCGCCGTCGGTGACCCGCTCGATGGCCGGCACGAGCCACACGCGCTTCAGCGCCTCCAGCTCGGGCAGCACGGCGCTGGCCGCGCAGAGTCGCGCCACGCAATGGCTCTCGAGCACGACGCGCAGGTCGTACAACTGCTCGATGCGGTCGAAGTCGATGGGCCGCACGAACCAGCCGCTCTTGCTCTCGACGTCGATGAAGCCCTCGTTGCGCAGACGGAAGAGCGCCTCGCGCACCGGCGTGCGACTGACGCCGATGCGCTGCGCCATCTCGGCCTCCGAGAAGCGGTCGCCGGGCACGAGCAGGAAGTCGTTCATCTGCTGCTTGAGCGCGGCGTAGACCTGCTCGGCGAGCGGCTGGCGCACGGCCGGCACCTGCGGCGCGGCGGACGCGAGGGCGGTGGACGCAGGGCCCGGCAGGGGCGTGGTCGGGGCGACAGATCGCATGGGCCGCATGGGCCTCAGTCTGCCATCAGCACGGGCACCGGCCAGCGCACGCCGTAGCGCGCGACGTGGCAGGCGGCGAGCTGGGTGGGCACGCCATCCGGCCCAGGCGTCGGCGCCGGACCAGGGGCCAGCCCGGAGCCCGGACGGGGCCCCGCGTCCTGCCTGGGCCCGGGATGCAGCTGCGGGGCCTCGCGCGAGCAGCGGTCGTGCACCTGCGGGCAGCGGCTGGCGAAGCGGCACACCTGCGGCGGCGGGTCGATGGGGCTCGACACCTCGCCGGTCAAGCGGATGCGCGGCCCGTGCCCCGGGATGGCCGACAGCAGCGCCTGCGTGTAGGGGTGGGAGGGCTCGGCGAACACCTGCGCCGAGTCGCCCATCTCGGCGATGCGCCCGAGGTACATCACGGCCACGCGGTCGGTGAGCAGGCGCACGACGTTGAGGTCGTGCGAGACGAAGAGCGTCGTCAGGCCCAGCTCGCGGCGCAGGCGGTCGAGCAGCTGCAGCACCACCGCCTGCACGCTGACGTCGAGCGCCGCCGTCGGCTCGTCGAGGATGAGCAGGCGCGGCCGCGGCGCCAGCGCGCGCGCGATGCCCACGCGCGCCTTCTGCCCGCCCGAGAGCTGGTGCGGAAAGCGCGACAGCAGCTCCAGCGGCAGCCCCACCTGCGCCGCCACCTCGTCGACGCGTGCGTCGGCCGCGGCGCGGTCCATGCCCGCCAACAACAAGCACGGCTCGCGGATGGTGTCGCGCGCGGTGAATCGCGGGTTCAGGCTGTCGGTCGGGTCCTGGAAGACCATCTGGATGAGCGCCCGCTCGGGCCGCCGCGCGAAGCCGGCACTGCCGAGCTCGGCGAGGTCGCGGCCTTCGAACACGATGCGGCCCTCGGTGGGATCGAGCAGCCGCGCGAGCAGGCGCACGAGCGTGCTCTTGCCGCAGCCCGACTCGCCGACGAGACCGAAGCTTTCGCCGGCGCGGATGTGGAACGAGAGGTCGTCCACGGCGTGCAGCCACGAGCCCCGGCGGCCGGCCACCGGGAAGCGTTTGCTCAGGCGCTCGACCTGCAGCAGGGGTGCGCCGCCGGTGCCGGTAACGGCACCTGCAGCAGCGTTGGCCTCGGCGCCGGTTCCGGCGGCGCCCGTGCCTACGCCCGGGACCAGGGCCTTATCCACGCACCGCTTCCGGGAACAGGCCTTCCGCCTCGTCCAGCGGATGCCAGCAGGCCACGGTGTGCGCCTCGTCGCCGCGTACCTTGGGCAGCGGCCCGCGGCAGACCTCGCTGGCGCGCGTGCAGCGCTCGATGAAGCGGCAGTGCGGCAGGTCGCTGCGGCGCAGGTCGGGCAGGTTGCCGGGCACCGGCGCGAGCGAAGCGAGCGTGCCCTGCCCGTCGGGCGTGGAGGACATCAGGCGCGCCGTGTAGGGGTGGCGCGGTGCCTCGAAGAGCGCGCGCGTGGGCGCCGCCTCCACGGCGTGGCCGGCGTGCATGACGACGATGCGGTCGCAGTACTCGGCGGCGAGGCCAAGGTCGTGCGTGATGAAGAGCGTGGCCATCTGCCGCTCGCGCGCGAGGCCGGTGATGAGGTCCATCACCGCGGCCTGCGTGGTGACGTCCAGGCCCGTCGTCGGCTCGTCGGCGATGAGCAGGCTGGGTCGGCAGGCGAGCGCGATGGCGATCATCACGCGCTGGCACATGCCGCCCGACAGCTCGAAGGGATAGGCGTGGTAGCGCCGCTCGGGGTCGGCGATGGCCACCTCGCGCAGCGCCTGCACGGCGCGGTCGCGCAGGCCCTTGCCGCGGTCGACGCCGGTGCCGCTGCCCAGGCGCGTGGGCGCGGCGTGGCGGCGCAGCACGTCCTCGATCTGCAGGCCGACGGTGCGGATGGGGTTGAGCGCCGTGCGCGGGCTCTGGAAGATCATCGAGATTTCGCGCCCGCGCAGGTCGGCCAGCGTGCGCGCGTCGGCGCGCAGCAGGTCGAGCCCGCCGCAGACGGCACGGCCGCTCGTGATGCGCGCCGCGGCGTCGGAGATGCCGAGCATGGCGTAGCTGAGCACCGACTTGCCCGAGCCGCTCTCGCCCACGAGGCCGACGATCTCGCCCTTGTGCAGGAGCTGGTTCACATGCTCCAGCGCATGCACGGTGCCGCTGCGGGTGCGGAACTCGAGGCCGAGGTCTTCGACTTCGAGCAGCGGCACGGGCACCTGTGCAGTGGTGGCGTTCATGTCCGGCGGCGCGGGTCGAAGATGTCCCGCAGCGCGTCACCGAGCAGGTTGAAGGTGAACACCGCGAGCATCAGCATCGCGCCGGGGAAGAAGCTCACCCACCACTCGCCGCTGACGATGAACGCCGCGCCCTCGGCGACGAGGATGCCCCACTCGGGCTCGGGCGGCCGCACGCCCAGGCCGATGAAGCTCAGGCCGGCGGCGTTGAGGATGGCCCAGCCCATGTTCAGGCTCACCTGCACCATGGCCGGCGGCAGCGCGTTCGGAAACAGGTGCACGGCGAGGATGCGCACGTTGCCGTTGCCGGCCAGCCGCGCCGCCTCCACCCAGCCGGCGTCGCGCCGCACGTTCGCCTCGGCGCGCGCGACGCGGATGTAGAAGGGCAGGTTGATGATGGCCGTGGCGAGCACGATGTTGCCCACCGTATTGCCGAGCGCCGCCACGATGCCCATGGCGAGCACGAAGAGCGGGAAGGCCATCACCGTGTCGGCCGAGCGCGTGATGATGCGTTCCCACCAGCCGCCGAAGAAGCCCGCCGCCAGGCCGAGCGGCATGCCGATGACGAAGCTCAGCAGCACCGCCGCGAAAGCGATGCCGAGGTCCAGCCGCGTGGCGACGATGGTGCGCGAGAAGATGTCGCGGCCGAGCGCGTCGGTGCCGAACCAGTGGCTGCCCGAGGGTGGCCGCAGCGCCGCGGTGGCGTTGCTCGCCAGCGGGTCGTAGGGCACGAGCACCGGGCCGAAGATCGCCAGCAAGACGAAGACGAGGAAGAGGCCCGCCGCCACGAGCGTGACCGGGTTCTCCGAGAGCACGTGGCGGATGTGGCCGGCGGTGCTGCTCATGTTCGAGGACTCATCGGCCGCAGCTCACGACTCGATCTTCACGCGCGGGTCGATCACGACATAGAGCAGGTCGATCGCCAGGTTCAGCAACACGAAGAGCAGCCCCATCGTCAGCACGAAGCCCTGCACCGGCGCGTAGTCGCTGGCGGTGAGCGCGTCGATGGCGTAGCTGCCCACGCCTGGCCAGCCGAAGACTTTCTCGATGACGACCGAGCTGCCGATCATGAAACCGAAGACCATGCCGAGTGTCGTCACCACCGGCAGCAGCGCGTTGCGCAGGGCGTAGCGCACGAGCACCGTCGCGCTCGAAAGCCCGCTGGCGCGCGCCGTGCGCACGAAGTCGCTCGAGAGCACCGCCAGCATCGAGGCACGCGTCATGCGGGCGATGGGCGCGAGCACGAAGAGGCCCATCGTCAGCACCGGCAGGATGAGTTGCCTGAAGCTCGCCCACCACAGCGCCCCATCGCCGGCGATGGCCGCATCGATGAGATAGAAGCCGGTGAAGGTGGGCGGCGGCGAGAACACCGGGTCGAGCCGGCCGAGCGGCGAAGGCGCCCAGCCGAGCAGGAAGTAGAAGACGTAGGACAGCAGCAGGCCGGTGAAGAAGGTGGGCAACGAGACGCCGGCCGTGGTGATGAGCCGCGCGATCTGGTCGACCCACGAGCCCGGCCGGGTGGCCGCCGCCACGCCGAGCGGGATGGCGATGGCGCAGGCGAAGACGAGCGCCAGCAGCACCATCTCGAGCGACGCCGGCAGGCGCGCCAGCAGCTCTTGCAGCACCGGCTGGCCGGTGGTGAGCGAGAGCCCGAAGTCACCACGCGCAAGGTCGGCGATGTAGCGGAAGAACTGCTCGAGGAGCGAGCGGTCGAGCCCGAGTTGCCGGCGCACCTGCTCCACCGCTTCCTGCGTGGCCGCGGCGCCGGCGAAGTAGGCCGCGGGGTCGCCCGGGATGGCGCGCGTGAGCAGGAAGGTGATGACCACCACGCCGGCGATGTTGGGCAGCGCGGCGAGCAGGCGGCGGAGGACGATGCGCAGCAAGCGGCGTCCTCAGCGGCCGCTGCCGGCCGGTGTGGCCACGGCAGCGGGCGAAGGCGGCAGGGCCTGCAGCACGGCCGCCAGCGGCGCGGCCCAGCCGACGATGCCGCCCTGCGCGACGATCATCTCGATGGCGCTGGCCTTGAAGTGCGGGAAGTAGCTGGCCGTGGCCTCTTCGACGATCAGGCTGTCGTAGCCGCGGTCGTTGGCCTCGCGCATGGTGGTCTGCACGCACACCTCGGTGGTGACGCCGGCAAAGACGAGATGCGTGACGTCGAAGGCGGTGAGGCGGCCCTGCAGCGGCGTGGCGTGGAAGGCGCCCTTGCCCGGCTTGTCGATCACCACCTCGCCGGGCAGCGGCGCGAGCGCCGGCACGATGTCGCAGCCGGGCTCGCCGCGCACGAGCAGGCGGCCCATCGGCCCGTGGTCGCCGATGCGCAGCTTGGGGTTGCCGCGCGTGCGCTTGGCGGGCGGGCAGTCGGCGAGGTCGGGCGCGTGCGATTCGCGCGTGTGCACCACCGGCCAGCCGCGGGTGCGCCATGCGTCGAGCAGGGCGCGCGTGGGTGCAATCGCCGCCTCGAGGTGCGAGACATCGTTGCCGAGCGAAGCGCCGAAGCCGCCGGGCTCGATGAAATCGCGCTGCATGTCGATGATGACCAGCGCCGCGCGGCCGGGCGGGAAGGTGAAGGCGAAGGGGTGGGCCTGGATGGTGACAGGTGCCTCCGCGTTCGCGGCCCCGGCGGCATGGGTCGCGTCATTGGCCGGTGCGCGATCGCTCATGCGACCTCCGCCTCGCGCGCCGCCGAGGCGGGTGCCGGTGCAGACTGGCCCTGCGTCACCCCGCCCGCCTCTCCCTCGTGGCCGCCATGCCCGCCCATGAAGCGGCCGAGCTCGTGCCGCTCGGCACCCGCGGCGGCGCACTCGTGCACGAGGCGGCCACCGCTCATCACGACGATGCGGTCGGCCAGCTGCAGCAGCTCGTCGAGGTCCTCGCTCACCATCAGCACCGCCGTGCCGGCCTCGCGTGCGGCGCGCAGGCGCGCGTGCACCTCGGCCACGGCCGTGAAGTCGAGGCCGAAC
>JAEUPE010000112.1 GCA_016790435.1 Rubrivivax sp.
CTTCGGCCGGCGTCTCGAGGCAGCGGCCGTCGGCGGCGAACTTCCAGCCGTGGAAGGGGCAGCGCACGCCGTCGCCTTCGTGCCGCGCGTACTTGAGGTCGGCGCCGCGGTGCGGGCAGTCGCGGTCGAGCAGGCTGTAGCTGCCTCCTCCTTCGGAAGCGTCGCGCCACAGGATCAGGTCCTGCCCGAGCAGGCGCACGGCCTTCAGCGGCCGCTTCGCCATCGCCGGGTCGAGCCGGGGCTCGAACTCATCGAGCAGCGCCACCGGGTGCCAGTAGCGGCGCAGCAGGTCGCCGCAGGCGGTGCCCGGGCCGACGCGGGTGATCAGGTCGTTTTGAGCGGCTTGCATGGTGAACACAAGTCTAGTGCGGCGCGCCTCGCCCGGGCGGGCAGCCTTCAATGGGTTTGAACAGGCTCGTCAAGCCGCCATGGGGCCGCGCGGGGCGCTTCGGCGGCACATTCCTGTCACGCGGCGCCGGACACCCAAGCCGGCGCCATCCAACCACTCATTGACCACTCACTGAACGGAAGATCCCATGAAGCCCATTCCTCCTGTCGTCGTCGCGGCCCGCGTGCTGCTGGCGCTCATGTTCATCCTCGCCGGTATCGGAAAGTTCACCGGCCTCGAAGGCATGGCGGGCTACATCGGCAGCAAGGGCCTGCCCGCACCGACGCTGCTGGCGCTGGGCGCCGGCGCGCTCGAGCTGGTGGCTGGCATCGCCCTCGCCATCGGCTTTCAGGCCCGCTGGGCGGCGCTGTCGCTGGCGCTCTTCACGCTCGTGGCCACGCTGCTGTTCCACAACTTCTGGGCGATGCCGGCCGAGCAGCAGATGATCCAGCAGCTGATGTTCCTGAAGAACCTCGCCGTCACCGGCGGCTTGCTGCTCGTGTTCTCGCTCGGCGCCGGCCCGGCCAGCGTGGACGCCCGCCGCGAGACGCAGGGCCGCCTCGCCACCGCCTGAGGCCACACCGCCTGAGGCCGCGGCTCAAGGCCCCGGCAAGGCACGGCGCCGCGCGCGACGTGGGCTACAGCAACCGCTGCAGCGCCATCGCCGCCGCCGGCGCCTTCTCCTTGGCGCCGCCGATGAAGAGGATGAAGACGTCGCGAGGTGCACCGCCGGCCGGCGGCGGCTCCACGCGCGGCAGCCCCTCGGGCTCGCCGCCTTCGCGCCAGGCGCGAGCGCTGGCGGCCACGCCGGCCAGCACCCCGGGCGCGCAGCCTTCGGGCTGGTCGGCGGCGGCGCGCATCACGCGCGCGTAGCCGCAGGTGCCGGGCAGGTCGGCACACGCCGGGTAGTCGTCGCTCTCGGTGAAGCAGGTCGCCACGCCATGGCGACGGGCCAGCGCCAGGTACTCGGGCGAGCGGAACGTCTCGTGCCGCACGTCCATCACGTGGCGCAGCGGCACGCCGCCCGCCTCGGGCGGCAGCAGCTTCAGGAAGGCCTCGAAGTCGGCCGCGTCGAACTTCTTCGTCGGCGCGAATTGCCAGACGATGGGCCCGAGCTTGGCGCCGAGCTCGGCGATGCCGCTGCCGCAGAACCAGCCGATCGACTCGCCCGCCTCGGCCAGCTCGCGCCGGTTGGTGGCGAAGCGGTTGGCCTTGAGCGAGAAGACGAAGTCGCCCGGTGTCTCGTCGCGCCACTTCGCGAAGGTGGCCGGCTTCTGCGTGCTGTAGTAGGTGCCGTTGACCTCGATCATCGTCAGCTTGCGGCTCGCGTACTCGAGCTCGCGGTCCTTGGGCCAGCCGGCGGGGTAGAAGTTGTCGCGCCAGGGCTCGAAGGTCCAACCGCCGACGCCCACGCGGATGCGCGGGGATGTTGCTGCTCGGGTGTTCACTGTGCTCCTCCGGTGATGGGGTGCGGGTCAGGCGCGAGTCGTTGGCCGCCGCAGGAGCGGCAGCCATTCGCCGCACCGGCCGAAACGTCCTCTGCCGCGTTACGCTCACGGGCAATGCCTGCCGCCCACTCTGCCACATCGCCGTCGCCGGCGGCGCTGCCGATACGGTTGTCGCTGGACCTCGGCAGCCCGGGTTCGGTCTCGGCGCTTCTCGTCGCGCCGCCCGAGCCCGCGGCCGGTTTCGTGCTCGCGCACGGCGCGGGGGCCGGCATGACACATGCCTTCATGGAAGGCCTGGCGCAGGGGATGGCCGAGCGGCGCATCGCCACCTTGCGCTACCAGTTCGCCTACATGGAGCGCGGCAGCAAGCGCCCGGACGCGCCGGCGGTGGCCCACGCCGCGGTGCGCGCGGCGGTGGCCGAGGCCGGCCGGCGCCTGCCGGGGCTGCCGCTGGTGGCCGGCGGCAAGTCGTTCGGCGCCCGCATGACCTCGCAGGCGCAAGCGGCTTCGCCGCTGCCCGGCGTGCGCGGCCTCGTCTTCGTCGGCTTCCCTCTGCACCCCGCGAGCAAGCCGGCCATCGACCGCGCCGACCACCTCGATCGCGTCGCCTGCCCGATGCTCTTCCTGCAGGGCACGCGCGACGAGCTGGCCGACCTGCCGCTGCTGAACAGCGTGCTCGCGCGGCTCGGAACACGGGCCAGGCTCGAGACCTTCCACGATGCCGACCACTCCTTCCACGTGCGCGCCAGCAGCGGCAGCAACGACGCGCAGGTGATGGCGCGCCTGCTCGACGCGGCCGCAAGCTGGATCGCCCCCCTCGCCGGGCCCGGCCACTGCACACCGCCCAGCCCATGAAGGCGGCCACCGGCGACGCCCCGGCCCGCGAGCCGGCCGGCCGACCACGGCGCGCACCGGGCCGGCCGCTCAAGCAGTACACCGAGAAGCGCGACTTCCAGGCGACCCCCGAGCCGCCGGGCGAACTGGCCGAGAGCGCCGGGCCGCTGACGTTCGTCGTGCAGAAGCACTGGGCCTCGCGCCTGCACTACGACTTCCGCCTCGAGCTCGATGGCGTGCTGTTGAGCTGGGCCCTGCCCAAGGGCCCCTCCTACGACCCGGCCGACAAGCGGATGGCCGTGCACGTCGAAGATCACCCCGTCTCGTACGGCGGCTTCGAGGGCACGATCCCGAAAGGCCAGTACGGGGCCGGCCGCGTCATCGTCTGGGACCGCGGCCACTGGGAACCCGTGGGCGACCCCCGCGCCGGCATGGCCGCCGGCAAGCTTGTCTTCAAGCTGCACGGCGAGAAGCTCGCCGGCCTGTGGGAGCTCGTGCGCATCAGCAAGCCCGGCGACCGCCAGGAGCCGTGGATGCTGTTCAAGAAGCGCGACGCCTGGGCCCGGCCGACGGCCGAGTACGACGTCGTGACCGCGCTGCCCGACAGCGTGGTGGAGAAGCCGCTTGGCCGCATCGAGGAGCGGCAGCCGCGCGGCATGACGGGCCACTCCGGCATCGCTGGCGCCGGCACCGCGGGCGCTGGCAGCCACACGGGCTCGGCCGCCCGCCACGCGGGTGGCGTCACGCACGCAATGCCCCGCCGCGCAGCCGACTTGCCTGGCGCGACCGCAGCGCCCGATCTGCCAACGGCCTTGTCGCCGCAGCTCGCCACTGCTGCCGACGCGCCCCCCACGCGCGGCGAGTGGCTCTACGAGCTCAAGTTCGACGGCTACCGCCTGCTCGCACGCGTCGACGCCGCGGGCCGCGTAACCCTGCACACGCGCAACGGCCACGACTGGACGGCGAAGCTGAGGCCGCTCGCCGCCGCCGTCGCCCGCCGAGGCCTGCGTTCGAGCTGGCTCGACGGCGAGATCGTCGTGCAGCGCGACGACGGCACGCCAGACTTCAACGCCCTGCAGAACGCCATCGACTCGGGCTCCTCGTCGACACGCCAGGGCAGCGAGGCCATCACCTTCTTCCTCTTCGACCTGCCCTTCCACGACGGGCACGACCTGCGGCGCGCGCCGCTGTACGCACGCCGCGCGCTGCTGCGGCAGCTGCTGGAAGCGCGCGCGGACGCCGCGTCGAAGGGGCACGCCGAGGAGGCCACGGATGTGCCCACCGAGGCCCCCAATGAAGCGCCCACCGAAGCGTGCACAGATGCCGGCACCACCGACCCGCTGCGCTACAGCGCCGACTTCGCCGCCGACCCCGCAAGCCTGCTCGAATCGGCGCGCACGCTCGGGCTCGAGGGCATCATCGCCAAGCGCGCCGACGCGCCCTACGTCTCGCAGCGCAGCGACAGCTGGCTCAAGCTCAAGCTTGGCGTGCGCCAGGAGCTCGTCATCGGCGGATTCACCGAGCGCCAGGGCTCGGCGCGCGAGATCGGCAGCCTCATCCTCGGCGCCTACGACGCGCGGGGCCGGCTCGAACATGCCGGCAGCGTCGGCACGGGCTGGGACGCCGCGGCCGCGGCACGGCTGCGCGAACGCCTCGCGCCGCTCGAGGTGCGCGAGCCGCCCTTCGCTGCCGGCAGCCCCGACCCAGGCCGCTGGTCGCGCCGCGCCTCAGGCAGTGAGCGCTGGGTACGGCCCGAACTCGTCGCCGAAGTGCGCTTCGCCGGCTGGACGCCGGCCGGCCATGTGCGCCACGCCGTCTTCGTCGCGCTGCGCGAGGACAAGCCGGCGCGCGACATCACGCGCGAGCGTGTGGTCACGGCGGCGGCCGTGGCGCGAGCAACTTCGCCGACCACCGCGTCGCGCCTGAAGGTGACGCACGCCGAACGCGTGATCGACCCCACCACCGGCCTCACCAAGCTCGACCTCGTGCGCTACTACGAGAGCGTCGCCGAGCGCATGCTGCCGCACCTGGCGGGCCGGCCGGTCTCGCTGGTGCGCGGGCCCGAAGGCGTGACGGGGCCGCTCTTCTTCCAGAAGCACGACGAGGCCGGCAGCATCCCGGGCCTCAGGCAGCTCGACCCCAAACTCTGGCCGGAGCACTCGCCGCTGCTCGAGGTGCGCGACGCCGACGGCTTGCTCGCCGCCGCGCAGATGAACGTCATCGAGTTCCACACCTGGAACTCGACCGTGAAGAAGATCGACCAGCCCGACCGCCTGATCTTCGATCTCGACCCCGGCGAGGGCGTGCCGTGGGAACGCGTGCGCGAAGCGGCGATGCTCACGCGCACGCTGCTCGACGAACTCGGTCTCGTGGCCTGGCTCAAGACGAGCGGCGGCAAGGGGCTGCACGTGGTGGTGCCGATCACGCCGCGCCTGGACTACGACACCGTCAAGGCCTTCTCGCAGGCGGCGGTGGCGCACCTGGCACGCACGATCCCCTCGCGCTTCGTGGCCAAGAGCGGCGCCGCCAACCGCATCGGCAAGGTCTTTGTCGACTACCTGCGCAATGGCCATGGCGCCACCACGGCGGCGGCTTTCTCGGCGCGTGCGCGGCCGGGCTTGGGGGTCTCGATGCCGATCGCCTGGGACGAGCTGCCGGGGCTGAAGAGCGCGGCCCAATGGAACATCGCCACCGCTCGCGAGCACCTCTCCTTCCGGCAAGACGACCCGTGGGCGGCCTATTTCGGCACCAAACAGACACTCACGGCGGCGATGAAGGTGCTCGGCATGGCCCCGGCCTTGGCAAGCGCGCGCCGATCGCGCTAACCTCCGCCCCCCGGCCCTAATCCTGCAGGTGCTTGCATGGCTGCCCGTTCCATCGCCTCGCTGTCGCTCAGCTTCGGCCTCGTCTCCATCCCGGTGAAGGTGTACTCGGCCACCGAGAGCGGCGCGGCGGTGCACTTCAACATGCTGCACAACTGCGGCTCGCGCCTGAAGCAGCAGTACGTGTGCCTGAAGGAAGGCGTCGTCGTCGAGCGCGCCGACATGATCAAGGGCTACGAGTTCGACAAGGACCGCTACGTCACCTTC
>JAEUPE010000151.1 GCA_016790435.1 Rubrivivax sp.
CCGCGCAGGACCACTGGGGCTACACGAACGAGACGGGCGTGATGCTCAAGGTGGTCGACGGCAAGTTCGTCGTCGAGAAGTGATCGGCTGACCCGCACGAAGAGACGGCAGACGCGCGATGGACTTCTCGATCGCCAGCATCCTGGCCCTGGACGGCCTGACCAACGGCGCCATCTACGCGCTGCTGGCCCTGGCCACGGTGCTGGTGTTCGCCGTAACGCGCGTCATCTTCATTCCGCAGGGCGAGTTCGTCGCCTTCGGTGCGCTCACGCTGGCGCTGTTGCAGACGGGCAAGGTGCCGGGCACGGTCTGGTTCCTGCTCGTGCTGGCGGTGGGCACGGCGATCTCCGATGTCTGGCACGGCGTGCGCCACGGCCAGGCCGCGGCGCGCATCGCGCGGCAGGTCGGCGCCACGCTCGGCTGGCCGGTGGCGGTGTCGCTGCTGGCCATCTGGCTGGCGCCGATGAAGCTGCCGCTGCTGGCGCAGGCAGCCCTGACACTGGCGCTCGTCACGCCGTTCGGCAACCTCATCTACCGCCTGGCCTACGAGAAGCTGGCCGATGCGACCGTGCTCGTGCTGCTCATCGTTTCGGTGGGCGTGCACTTCGCCCTCGTCGGTCTCGGCCTCTTCTTCTTCGGCGCCGAGGGCTTCCGCAACCCGAGTTTCTGGGACCAGCGCTTCAGCGTCGGGCCGCTGGCGCTGAACGGGCAGACGATCATCATCTTCCTCGCCTCGCTGGCGCTCATCGTCTCGCTGTGGCTCTTCTTCGAGCGAACGCTGCAGGGCAAGGCGCTGCGCGCCACGGCGGTGAACCGCCTCGGCGCCCGGCTGATGGGCATCTCCACGGTCGGCGCCGGACGCCTGAGTTTCACGATGGCCGCGTTCATCGGCGCGCTGTCGGGCCTGCTCATCGGCCCCACCACCACGGTCTTCTACGACAGCGGCTTCCTCATCGGCCTCAAGGGCTTCGTCGCCGCCGTGTTCGCGGGCCTGTCGAGCTACCCGTTGGCGCTCGTCGGCGCATTGGGCGTCGGGCTGCTCGAGAGCTTCGGCTCGTTCTGGGCCAGCGCCTTCAAGGAAGTGATCGTCTTCGGCTCCATCCTCCCCGTGCTGCTGTGGCGCTCGCTGCGCGACCCGCACTCCGAGGAACACTGAGCATGGCCCGCCTGCACCGCTGGGCCTTCCCGGCCTTCGCCGCGTTCATGCTCGCGCTGCCGCTGCTGCCCGTGCCGGACTTCTGGATCACGCAAAGCAACTACATCGGCCTGTACTCGCTTGTCGCGCTCGGCCTCGTGCTGCTCACCGGCGTCGGCGGGCTCACGTCGTTCGGGCAGGCGGCCTTCGTCGGCATCGGCGCCTACACGTCGGCCTACCTCGCCACCGCGCACGCGTTGTCGCCCTGGCTCGCGCTGTTCGTCGGCCTCGCGCTTGCGGTCGCCGTGGCGCTGGTGCTGGGGGCCATCACGCTGCGCATGTCGGGGCACTACCTGCCGCTGGCCACCATCGCCTGGGGCCTGGCGCTGAACTACGCGATGGGCAACATGTCCTGGCTCGGCAAGTACGACGGCTTGCAGGGCGTGCCCTCGCTCAGCGCCTTCGGCTTCGACCTCGGCACGGGCCGCGGCCTGCACGACCTCATCTGGGCCATCGCGCTGCTCGCGGCGCTGGCCGTCATCCACCTGCTCGACTCGCGCCCCGGCCGCGCCATCCGTTCGCTGAAGAGCGGCTCGATGATGGCCGAGGCGATGGGCATCTCGACCCTGCGCTACAAGCTTGTCGCCTTCGTCATCGCCGCGGTGTTGGCGGCGCTGTCGGGCTGGCTGTTCGCGCACTTCCAGCGCTCGGTGAACCCGACGCCGTTCTCCATCGCCAAGGGCATCGAGTACCTCTTCATGGCGGTGCTCGGCGGCGTGGGCAACGTGTGGGGCGCCTTCCTCGGCTCGGCCGTCGTGCGCATCGTCGAAGACCAGCTGCAGGTGCTGCTGCCCAAGCTCATCGGCACGAGCGGCAACTTCGAGACCATCATCTTCGGCATCGTGCTCGTCGTCGTGCTCAAGTACGCGCCCGATGGTCTGTGGTCCTTCGTCGGCCGCTTCGCGCCGCCGGCCCGGCGCGAGCCCGACTGGCACGGTGCCGCGGCGTTGCCCCTGCGCTCCAAGCCGCAACGCGGCGAGTTGCTGCTCGACGTGCAGGCCGTGCGCAAGGAGTTCGGCGGCCTGGTGGCAGTGAACGACGTCAGCTTCCAGATCCGCGCCGGCGACATCGTCGGCCTCATCGGCCCCAACGGCGCCGGCAAGAGCACCACCTTCAACCTCGTCACCGGCGTGCTCGCGCTCACGCGCGGCAGCGTCAGCTTCCGCGGCGAGGCCATCGGCGGCCTGCCCAGCCGCGAGATCGCCCGCCGCGGCGTGAGCCGCACCTTCCAGCACGTGAAGCTGGTGCCGGAGATGACGGTGCTCGAGAACGTGGCGCTCGGCGGCTACCTGCGCAGCCGCTCGGGCGCGATCAAGGCCATGCTGCGGCTGGACCGCGAGGAGGAGAAGTGCCTCTTCGCCGAGGCCGAGCGCCAGCTCGCACGCATCGGCATGGCCGACAAGATGCACGAGCTGGCGGGCAACCTGGCCCTCGGCCCGCAGCGCCTGGTGGAGATCGCGCGTGCGCTGGCCACCGACCCCGCGCTGCTGCTGCTCGACGAGCCGGCCGCCGGCCTGCGCCACAAGGAGAAGCAGGCGCTCGGCGACGTGCTTCGCCAGCTCAAGAGCGAAGGCATGAGCATCCTGCTCGTCGAGCACGACATGGACTTCGTGATGGGCCTCACCGACCGCATCGTCGTGATGGAGTTCGGCACGCGGCTCATGGAAGGCACGCCGGCCGAGGTGCAGGCCAGCCCGCAGGTGCGCGCGGCCTACCTCGGCACGGAGCATTGATGGTCCCCCCCCGAAGCGCCTTCGGCGCCTCCCCCCCAGGGGGGCGCCGCCAGCGGCCCGGCAGAGCCGGTTCCGCGGCGGCCACTTGGCTACGCCGCGCGACATCGTCTTCCGGTGCCGATCGGCCGGGATGGAGTCATCAATGAGTGCCCCGCTGCTCGAAGTGAACGACCTGCACGCCGGCTATGGCCGCGCCGAGGTGCTCACCGGCCTGAACCTGAAGCTCGACAAGGGGCAGGTCGTGACCGTCATCGGCCCCAACGGTGCAGGCAAGAGCACGACGCTCAATGCGTTGATGGGCGTATTGCCCTCGCGCGGGCGCGTGCGCTTCGACGGCGTCGACCTCGCCGAGGCCACGCTCGAGGACCGCGTGATGCTGGGCCTGGCGCTCGTGCCCGAGAAGCGCGAGCTGTTCACGACCATGCCGGTGGAGGACAACCTCGTGCTCGGCGGCTACCGCGCGATGCGCCTGCGGGTGCCGAACTGGCGCGGCGCGCTCGAACGCGTCTACGGCCTCTTCCCGCGCCTGAAAGAGCGGCGCGCGCAACTGGCGGGCACACTGTCGGGCGGGGAGCGCCAGATGCTCGCGGTGGGCCGCGCGCTGATGAGCGGCCCCAAGCTGCTGATGCTCGACGAGCCGAGCCTCGGCCTCGCGCCGCTCGTCGTGCGCGACATCTTCAACACCATCGACCGCCTGCGCACCGAGGGTGTCTCGATCCTGCTCGTGGAGCAGAACGCGCGCGCGGCGCTGCAGGTGGCCGACCACGGCTACGTGCTCGAGACCGGTGAGATCGTGCTCGACGGCCCGGCCGAGGCGCTCGCCCAGGACGCCCGCGTCATCGAAACCTATCTCGGCGCGCAGAAGAAGGACTGAGAGAGGAACGACACCATGCAGATCCAGGGACAGGCCGCGCTCGTCACCGGCGGCGGCTCCGGCCTCGGCGAGGCCGTCGCACGCGAGCTCGCCCGCCAGGGCGCCAGGGTGGCAGTGCTCGACGTGAACGCCGCCAACGCCGAGCGCGTGGCGGCCGAGATCGGCGGCAAGGCCTTCGTCGCTGACATCACCGACAGCGCCAGCCTCGCTAAAGCGCTCGACGGCGCCGAAGCCGCGTTCGGGCTGGGCCCGGCGCGCATCGTTATGAACATCGCCGGCATCGGCACGGCCAAGCGCGTCGTGGCCAAGGACGGCTCGCCCGCGGCGCTGGAAGACTTCGAGCGCGTCGTGCGCGTCAACCTCATCGGCACCTACAACGTGGTGCGGCTCACCGCCGCGCGCATCGCCAAGCTGGAGCCGCTGGAAGGCGGCGAGCGCGGCGTGATGGTGATGACGGCCTCTGCCGCCGCCTACGACGGCCAGGTCGGCCAGGAGGCCTATTCAGCCAGCAAGGCGGGCCTCGTCGGCATGACGCTGCCGCTGGCGCGCGACCTCGCCCAGCACGGCGTGCGCGTGTGCACCATTGCGCCGGGCCTGTTCGAGACGCCCCTGATGAAACAGCTGCCCGAGGCGGTGCAGAAATCGCTGGCCGCCTCCATCCCGTTCCCGCCGCGGCTGGGCAAACCTTCGGAGTTTGCCGAGCTGGCGGCGCACATCGTCACCAACGCACACCTGAACGGCGAGACCATCCGCCTCGACGGCGCACTGCGCATGGCGCCGCGATAGATGGCCCCCGCCGAAGCGCCTTCGGCGCCTCCCCCGAGTCCCGCAGGGGACTCGTCGAGTCCCCCGGGTCGCCGCGCGCGGCCCGACAAAGCTGGTTGCGCGGCGGCCGCGGGGCTGGCCCGCTGACCTCCTGGCCACGACACGAGAATGGCTTACACCTACGCCGCGCCGCTGGAAGACATGCGCTTCGTCATCGAGCAGGTGCTGGAAGCGCCGCGCTCGTGGCAGGCCTGCCCGTCGTTCAGCGAAGTCGATCCCGACACCGCCGGCGCCGTGCTGGAGGAAGCCGCCCGCTTCGCCAGCGAAGTGCTGCAACCCACGAACGCCCCCGGCGACCTCGAAGGCTGCACGCTCGACGCACTCGGCAACGTGCGCACACCCAGCGGCTACCGTGCGGCCTACCGTGCCTTCGTCGATGGCGGCTGGCCCGCCCTGCCCTGCGACCCCGCCTGGGGCGGCCAGGGCTTGCCGCTGGTGCTGGACGCGGCCATGCGCGAGATGCTCAGCGCCTGCAACCACGCCTGGAACATGTACCCCGACCTGCTGCACGGGGCCTACGAGACGATCAAGGCGCACGGCAGCGACGAGTTGAAGTCGCGCTATCTCGCCAAAGTGGCCAGCGGCGAATGGCTGGCCGCGATGGCCCTCACGGAGCCCGGTGCCGGCAGTGACCTCGGCGCACTGCGCACGAAGGCGGAGCCGCAGGCCGATGGCAGCGTCGCCGTCAGCGGCCAGAAGATCTTCATCAGCGGCGCCGACCACGACCTCACCGACAACGTCGTGCACCTGGTGCTGGCCCGCCTGCCCGATGCCGTGCCCGGCACCAAGGGCCTGTCGCTGGTCCTCGTGCCCAAGGTGCTGCCCGATGGCACGCGCAACGCCTGGGTGGTGGAAGGCCTCGAGAAGAAAATGGGCATCAAGGGCAGCGCCACCTGCGCCGTGCGCTACGAAGGCGCCACCGGCTGGCTGGTGGGCGAGCCGCACCGCGGCCTGGCGGCCATGTTTTTGATGATGAACTCGGCGCGCCTGCATGTGGGCCTGCAGGGCCTGGGCCACCAGGAGATGGCGACGCAGAACGCGCTGCGCTACGCCGTGGAACGCGAGCAGTTCCGCACTCCCATCGCCCAGCTGCCGGCGATGCGCCACCTGCTGCTGCGCGCGCAGGCGCTCACCGAGGGGCAGCGCGTCATCGCGTACCGCGCCGCGCTGGCCATCGACGAGGCGCATCACCACGCTGACGCCGACCGGCGCGCCCTCGCCGGCTCGCTGGCCGCGCTGCTCACGCCGGTGGTGAAGGCCTTCTGCACACATCACGGTTTCCACGGCGCGGCGGCGGCGCAGCAGGTATTCGGCGGCTACGGCTACGTGCACGACTACGGCATCGAGCAGACCGTTCGCGACGCGCGCATCGCCATGGTCTACGAAGGCACCAACGAGATCCAGGCCATCGACCTGCTGCAACGCAAGGTGCTGGCCGACGGCGGCCGCGCGTTCGCCGCGTTGCTCGAGGAGTGCGAAGCGGAGGCGGCGCGCCCGGCGGACGGCGATCCAGCGCTGGCCGACTTCAGCACCGCCCTGCGCGAACAGATCGCTGCCGCCAGGCACACCACCGCCGCCGTGGCCGCGGCGGCCCAGGCCGACGCCGAAGCGCCCCTGCGCGCCGCCGACGACTACCTCTTCGCCATGGCGCACCTGCTGCTTGCCTGGGCCTACGCGGCCAGCGCCCGCGCCGCGAAGGCGCTGCCAGCGTCGCCTTTCACCGAAGCCAAGTTGCAGCGCATGGAATACGGCCTGCGCCACGTCCTGCCGCAGGCCACCGTGCACTGGCAACGTGCCTGCACCTGCGCTCGGCCGCTGCCCGCGCCACGGGCCAGCTGAGCGGCGGGCGCCGCACGGGCGCGGCTCCGGCAGGCTTCGTCCGCACTGATCCGTCCGCCCGGTTCGCCGTGTCGGCTCGCCGGAGCGGGCGCGTGCTCGCCTCACACGGCCCTCAGGTTCGGCTCCGAGGCACTTGCGGCGGCCCGCCGGGTTGATCTGGCGCAATCTCGCCGCCGAATCACAGCACTATCGTGCTTCTTGTCGGACAAGTGATATGCATTATTGAGCATTTCCGACGAGCACTCGATCTTCACCCGCGCCGCGGCCCCGAGCCGGCAGTGCCCCCCCCACAGGAGACCCCCCAATGAGCCAGACCGACACCCTCGTCGAAGCCGTCGAACAAGTCCGTGGCGACGCCTTCGTGGAAGTGAAGTACGACGAAGCGATCCCGAACAACGTCGATCTCTCCTCCGACAAGCAGTTGCTGCGCGCCCTCGAGAGCTGGCACCCCAACTACCTGCAGTGGTGGCAGGACATGGGGCCCGAGGGCTTCCAGACGAGCGAGGTCTACCTGCGCACCGCGGTCGGCGTGGACCCGAGCGGCTGGGCCAAGTTCGGTCACGTGAAGATGCCCGACTACCGCTGGGGCATCCTGCTCGCGCCTAAGGTCGAGGGGCGCACCATTCCGTGCGGCCGACACAAGGGCCAGCCTGCCTGGCAGGAGGTGCCCGGCGAGTACCGCTCGCTGCTGCGCCGCCTGATCGTCGTGCAGGGCGACACCGAGCCGGCCAGCGTCGAGCAGCAGCGCTTCCTCGGCAAGACGGCGCCGAGCCTGTACGACATGCGCAACCTCTTCCAGGTGAACGTCGAAGAAGGCCGGCACCTCTGGGCGATGGTCTACCTGCTCGTCAAGTACTTCGGCAAGGACGGCCGCGAGGAGGCACAGGCGCTGCTCGAGCGCCGCAGCGGCCAGCAGGACAACCCCCGCATCCTCGGCGCCTTCAACGAGCGCACGCCCGACTGGCTCTCATTCTTCATGTTCACCTACTTCACCGACCGCGACGGCAAGATGCAACTCGCCGCGCTGGCCGAGAGCGGCTTCGACCCGCTGTCGCGCTCCTGCCGGTTCATGCTCACCGAGGAGGCGCACCACCTCTTCGTCGGCGAGACCGGCGTGCAGCGCACCATCGAGGCCACCTGCGCGGCGATGAAGAAGGCCGGCATCAACGACCCGAACGACGTGGCCGCGGTGCGCAACCTGGGCGTCGTCGACCTGCCGCTGCTACAGCGCAAGGCCAACTTCCACATGAGCGTGACGCGCGACCTCTTCGGCAGCGAGATCAGCAGCAACGCCGCCGAGGCCTTCAGCTCGGGCCTGAAGGGCCGCTTCAACGAGGCCAGGCTCGAAGGCGACGACCACATGCTGCAGGACGCCACCTACACCGTCACGCGCGTGGTCGATGGCAAGTTCGTCGACGAGGCCGTGCCGGCGCTGCGCGCCATCAACTGCCGTCTGCTCGACGACTACATCGCCGATTGCCAGGGTGGCATCGACCGCTGGAACAAGGTGATCGAAAAGGCCGGCGTCAACTTCCGCATCACGCAGCCGCACAAGGGCTTCAACCGCCGCATCGGCGAGTTTGCCGGCCACCGCATCAGCCCCGACGGCCGCCTGCTCACCGAGGCCGAGTGGAGCGCCGCGCAGGGCGCGTGGTTGCCCAACGACGACGACATGAAGTTCATCGCGTCGTTGATGAAGCCTTGCGTCGAACCGGGCAAGTACGCGAGCTGGATCGCGCCGCCCGCGCGCGGCATCAACAACCAGCCGCAGGAGTTCGAGTACGTGAAGATCGCCTGACGGCGCCCGCTCCTGCCGGCGGCGCGGCGAGCGCGCCGCTGTCGCAGGAGAGGGGTGCCTGGGCCGCGCACGGCGACGTCCTGCCGCAGCATTGATCGCGCGCAATGACGCCCGCGCGGGGCTGCCTAAGGTGAGCCTCGATGGACAAGCCCGAACCTCGCCGCGTCGTCGTCTGGCACC
This sequence comes from Rubrivivax sp., assembly GCA_016790435.1. Classification (GTDB taxonomy): domain Bacteria; phylum Pseudomonadota; class Gammaproteobacteria; order Burkholderiales; family Burkholderiaceae_C; genus Rubrivivax. Next base: position 8,445 of record JAEUPE010000151.1, read on the forward strand.
GCTGGGTGCTGGTCGCGATCGCCGTGATCGCCGTGCTTCTGCTCGTCGTCGGCAACCCACTGGCGGCCGCGCCGGCGTGGGGGTGACCCGCGGGGACGCGCGAGCCCGAGATGCCCTGGAGCGCCGACGACTACCCGGCGTCGATGCGCCACCTGAGCACCCAGGCGCGGCTGAAGGCCATCGAGATCGCGAACGCCCTGCTCGAGGAGGGACTGGAGGAAGGCATGGCGATCCGCATCGCCATCGCCAAGGCCAAAGAGTGGGCGGCCCGCCACGGCCTGCCGCCGCGCGACGAAGAATGACCTGGGGCGAGCGGAAGACCGGCCCTAACGGCCGAACCATCTGCTCCACCTGCCGCTGCCCACCGAGCACCTCGGCCAACGCCTGCAGCTCATCGGCCAGGACGCGCGTCAGGTCGTCGGTGGACAGCAGGCCGACGAGCATGCCGCTGGCCTCGAGCACGGGCAGGCGGCGCACGCCGCGAGCAGGTGGGACGCGTGAGGCGCAGTCTCTCAGCCGGAGCCGACGGCGCGCTGAGCGTGCTCAATGGGTGCCAGCAACCGGACGCTGCGCGTGATGGCGACGGCGAGGCGTTGAGTCAGCGCAATCGGCAGCACCACGGTCGGAACCAACATGGCCACTTCACGTCGCAGCGGGTCTCGCGCGGCGTCGTGGACTGCCCAGGAGCGCGAACACCATGACCTACGACCGCCCGACTCCGACCGACGATCGCCTGCACTGGGTGCTGCTGGCCAATGCCGCGCGGGCGCGCCTGTTCGAGCGCGATCACGACAACGGCGCCATGAGGGAGTTGGGCGACTTCGTCCATCCCGACAGCCGCCTGAAGAGCGCGGCGTTGAGCCACGACCGCGCCGGGCAAGGCGCGAAGGGATCGGTGCGAGCGCACTTCGAGCCGCCGACGTCGCCGAAGGAGCGGGAGCAACAGCACTTCGCCGAGCAACTGGCGCAGTACCTCGAGGAAGGCGCACGTGCCGAGCGCCTGGTCGGTTGGGCACTCATCGCTTCCAGTCCCTTCCTCGGCCGGTTGCGCGCCGCGCTGGGCAGTGCCGCCGCGGCGCGCCTTACTCACCACGTGGATCGCGACCTCACGGCCTGCACGGGCCGTGAACTGGAGCAGCGCGTCACGGAGCTGCTGCCGGCTCGCCCCGGTCCCGAAATGCCCTGAAAGCGCCGGCGGGGAGCGCATGCGCCCGCGCCGCCGTCACAGGCGGCCGGCTTTCAGTACTCGGGTTCCATCCCGGTGCCGGGCGCACCGGGCATCGGCGCCGCTGCAGGCGTAGGCGCCCGGGCGATCAGGCAGTCGGTGGTGAGGATCAACGCCGCGATCGAGCCGGCGTTCTGCAGCGCCAGACGCGTCACCTTGGCGGGGTCGATGACCCCCATCGCCAACAGATCGCCGTATTCCCGCGTGGCGGCGTTGTAGCCGAAAGCGCCTTCGCCGCCCTCCTCCACGCGGTGCAGGACTACCGAGGGCTCCTCGCCGGCGTTGGCGACGATGCGGCGCAACGGCTCCTCGAGCGCCCGCTCGACGATGCGCAGGCCCGAGTCGTGGTCCAGCGTCGGCCCCTTGAGGTCGCGCAGCACGCGGCGCGCACGCAGCAACGCCACGCCCCCGCCGGGCACGATGCCCTCTGCCACCGCGGCACGGGTGGCGTGCAGCGCATCCTCGACGCGGATCTTGCGTTCCTTCAGTTCGGTTTCCGTGGCAGCGCCCACCTTGACCACCGCCACGCCGCCGGCGAGCTTGGCAATGCGCTGGTCCAGCCGCTCGCGTTCGTAGTCGGAGGTGGCCTGCTCGCGCTCCTTCTTCAGCGCCGCGATGCGGTCGCCCAGCGGCCCGGGCTGGCCCGCGCCGCCCACGAAGGTGGTGTCTTCCTTCGTCACCTCGACGCGACGGGCCCGCCCCAGGTGCGACAGGCGCGCCTTTGCCAATGGCAGGCCGACCTCCTCGCTCACCACGGTGGCGCCTGTGAGCACGGCCATGTCGTGCATCAGCGCCTTGCGCTGTTCGCCGAAGCCCGGCGCCTTGACGGCGCAGGCCTTGATGGTGCCCTGGATGGTGTTGATGACGAGCGCGGCCAGCGCCTCGCTCTCCACTTCCTCGGCCACCACGATCAGTGGGCGGCGCTCCTTTAGCACCTCCTCCAGCAGCGGCAGCAGGTCCTTCAGCGAGTTGAGCTTCTCGTCGAAGAGCAGGATCGAGGCATCCTCGAACACGACGCTCTGCCGCTCGGCGTTGTTGATGAAGTAGGGAGAGAGGAAGCCGCGGTCGAACTTCAGCCCCTCCACCACCTCCAGCTCGCTCGCCAGCCCGGAGCCGTCCTCGATCGACACGGCGCCTTCGCGGCCGACGCGGTCCAGCGCGCGGGCGAGCAATTCGCCGATCGACCGGTCGTTGTTCGCCGAGATGGCGGCCACGTGCGCGATCTCGTGCGAGCCGGCACAAGGCCGGGCCAACCGCGCGAGCTCGGCGACCACCGCGGCGACGGCCTCCTCCATGCCGCGCTTGACGTCCATCGGATTCATGCCACCGGCCAGGTAGCGAAGGCCTTCGGTGACCATGGCGTGCGCGAGCACGGTGGCGGTGGTCGTGCCGTCGCCGGCCATCTCGCTGGTGCGCGAGGCCACCTCGCGCAGCAGTTGCGCGCCCATGTTCTCGAAACGGTCCTCGAGTTCCACCGACTTCGCCACCAGCACGCCGGAGTTGACGATCTGCGGCGGGCCGAAGTCGCGTTCGAGGATGACCGTGCGGCCGCGTGGGCCGAGCGTCACGCGCACCGCCTGCGCCAGCGTTTCCACGCCGCGCTGGATGCGCTGCCGTGCTTCGTCATGGAACAGCAACTGCTTGGCACTCATCTCTCGCCCTCCGGGTGCGTCACGCCAACCGCCGGGCTGCCCCGGCATCAATGCTCGTCGAGGTGCGGCGGCGACTGCCCCTCCGTCGGGCCGCCGCTCTCGGCGTCGATCCACTCGGCAGCAGCGATGGCCTGCTCGCTTTCACGCGGCACGTCGGCCTCGGCGACGCCTTCGATGCTGTCGTTGCCCGCCAGGCGGTCCACGCCGTCAGGGCCGCTCGACGAGAACGGCTCCTCCACCGCGGGCGCCAGCGCAGCGGGCTCGCGGACGATGTGGCGTGCCGGGCGACCACGGCCAGCCGGCTTGGCATGCACCGTCGCACGCTTCAAAGGCGGCTTGTCAGAAGCCTTCATGAGGCCAGTGTCCGGCCCCGCACGCCGGCCCCATTGAGCGCACTCAATCGCCGACGCGGAAGAGGTGACCATCACCATGGGGCCCGCCGGCGGGCGCGTCACGCGTCGTCTCCGATTGATCCTGCTCAACCCACAGGGGTGCCCATTGCGCGTGCAATGCAGTCGTCTTCTGGTGGTCCGGGTGCACCGAAGGAATGACCTTCGCCGCCGGACAGCAGCTCGAACACTCGAGCTCGCGGATCGAAAACAACAGAACGGAGACGGGGTTCGTGAAATTGCCGCTGCTCGTTCGCAGCCGTCGAGGGCCACCGCGTCCGCCGCGCTGGCCAGGGCTCGTCGCTGCCCTGGCACTGCTGCTGGCCGGGTCGACATGGGCGCAGGGCTCAGCGCCGAACCCCTGGGTCGACGAGGTGCTGTACTTCGTCCTCATCGACCGCTTCGCCGACGGCGACACTGGCAACAACCGCGGCGTCGATCGGCGCAACCCCGGCGGCTGGCACGGTGGCGACCTGAAGGGCCTGACGCAGCAGCTCGGCGAGCTCCAGGACCTCGGCATCACTGCGCTGTGGATCAACCCGGTGCAACAGCAGCAGGCGCGCGGCATGCCGGCACAAGGGTCCGGCGCGGGCTCGTTCATGCACGAGCCCTTCCACGGCTACTGGATCCACGACTTCGAGCAGATCGAACCGCGTTTCGGCACCGAGGCCGACCTGAAGGCCCTCGTGGACGAGGGCAAGCGGCGCGGCATCAAGGTCCTGCTCGACGTCGTCGTCAACCACACCGGCTACACGTCGTCGTACGGCACGCGCAAGACGGCGGCCGGCGACGCGTGGATCCGCAGCGGCGAGGGCAACTGCGAGGTCAACGCGGTCACCTGCGCAGTGGGTGGCCTGCCCGACCTGAAGACCGAGATCGCCGAGGTCCGCGACCATGTCATCGGCGCCAACATCGCGCTGGCCAGGCGCACCGGCGTGGCTGGCTTCCGCATCGACACCTACAAGCATGTCGACAGCGACGTCTGGGCCGAGCATCGCAAGCGCACGCGCAACGAGCTCGGGCCCGGCTTTTTCCTGCTCGCCGAGGTCTGGGGCGGCACGGCGCAGGGCCTGGACCCCCTCTTCGAGCGCGACGAGGTCGACGCCGGGTTCGACTTCAGCTTCAAGGGCAGTTGCGAAGGCTGGGTCGCCGGCCGCGGCCGCACGGTGGCCTACGCCGCCTACCTGCGGGCGCGCCACCGGGTGCGCCCGGGCTACGTGCTCGCGCACTACCTGTCCAGCCATGACGAGCCGATGATGCTCGGCAACCTGCGGGGCGACCGCGAGCGCGTCCGCCTGTGCGCGGCGTTGCAGATGACCTCTCTCGGCATGCCGGTCATCTACTACGGCGAGGAAGTCGGCCGCGGTGGCCACGCGTGGCCGTTCAACCGCAACGACATGCCCTGGGGCGAGCGCGACATCGCACCCGGCAAGGGCGTGGCGCGCGACGAGGCGCTGCGCGGCTTCTACAAGCAGCTGATCGGTCTGCGCAAGGAGCACGCGGCGCTGCGCCGCGGCGACTTCACGATGCTCACGCAGCCCGCCGACAGGACGCTCGCCTTCGCGCGCCGCGTGCCCGGGCCTGATGGCACGACGTCCGACGCCGTGCTCGTGCTCGCGAACCGCGAGGAGCAGGCCGTCAGTGCCGACGTCGCGCTGCCCGACTGGTGGCCGGCGCGCCCACTGCGTGACCGCCTGAGCAACGAGACGCTGAGCGCGGCCGCAGGGCGGCTCAAGGTCGACATGGCTCCGAAGTCGGTGCGCATCGTCGTGCCCTCCAACCCCTGAACGGACACGTGGGCCCGAACCCGATGGCCACCATCACCCTCGACCACATCGGCAAGTCCTACACCGCGGGCATCGACGTCATCCGCGACTTGACGTTCGACATCCGGGACGGCGAGTTCGTCGTCTTCGTCGGGCCATCCGGCTGCGGCAAGTCGACCGTGTTGCGCATGATCGCGGGGCTGGAGACGGTGACGAGCGGCACGCTGAAGATCGGCGACCGGGTGGTCAACGATGTGGAGCCGAAGGACCGCGACATCGCGATGGTCTTCCAGAGCTACGCGCTGTACCCGCACATGACGGTGTACGACAACATCGCCTTCGGGCTGCAGATCCGCAAGATCCCCGAAGGCGAGATCAAGCAGCGCGTGCAGCAGGCCGCCGACACGCTCGGGCTCAACGCCTTCCTCGACCGCAAGCCCAAGGCGCTGTCCGGCGGCCAGCGGCAACGCGTGGCGCTGGGGCGGGCCATCGTGCGCAACCCATCGGTGTTCCTGTTCGACGAGCCGCTGTCCAACCTCGATGCCGAGTTGCGCGTGCACATGCGCGCCGAGCTCGCGCGGCTGCAGCGGCGCCTGAAGACGACGACCGTCTATGTGACGCACGACCAGGTCGAGGCCATGACCATGGGCCACCGCATCGCCGTGCTGCAGCCTTGCGGCAGCGATCCGAAGGTCGGCAACCTGACGCAGATCGGCACGCCGATGGAGATCTACGACACGCCGGCCAACCTGTTCACCGCCGGCTTCATGGGCACGCCGAAGATGAACCTGCTCAAGGCCAAGCTGAGCGACGACGGGCGCGACGTGCTCTTCCACGACGCGCGCATGCCGGTGCCGCCCGCCTTCACGGCAGCCGCGCTGGCCCAGCGCGGCCGCGACGTGATCCTGGGCCTGAGGCCCGAGCACCTCGGCGCGGCGCACGAGATCGACTGGGAGAGCGGCTGCAGCGTCACGGGCTCGATCGAACTGCTCGAGCCGCTGGGGCACGAGGTCATCGTGCACTTCCAGGTGCAGGGCCAGACGGTTTCCGGCCGCCTGCGCAGCCACCAGAGGCTGCCGAGCCCGGGCGAGCCGATCACGCTGCAGGTGCGCACCGATGCCATGCACCTGTTCGATCCGACCACCGAGAAGCGCTTGCGCTGAGAACCGCTCCAAGGAGATACCCATGCTGAACTCGATGCTTCATGCGATGCGCAGAGCCATCGCCACCGCGGCGACGCTTTCGCTCGCCGGCGCCGCCGCCGCCCAGGGTGGCAACGAGCTCGTCATCTGGCACGCCTACCGCGCCGCCGAGAAGACCGCCTTCGAGCGCGTGGTCGAGAACTTTGCCAAGAGCCCCGCCGCCAAGGGCATGAAGGTGTCGACGCTGGCCATTCCCTATGACGCCTATGCCGACAAGATCAGCGCCGCGGTGCCGCGCGGCAAGGGTCCCGATGTCTTCATCTACGCGCAGGATCGCCTGGGAGGCTGGATCGAGGCTGGCAAGACCGTCGAGCCGATCGACTTCTTCGTCGACAAGGCCACGCGCGACCGGCTGCTGCCCGGAATGATCGATGCCATGACCTACAAGGGGGGCGTGTACGGGCTGCCGATCAACTACAAGATGCCCACGCTCATCTACAACAAGGACCTCGTCAAGGCGCCACCCAAGACCACCGACGAGATGGTGAAGCTGGCCAAGACGCTCACCAACACCGCCAGCGGCCGCTACGGCCTGGCCTACTGGTACACCAACTTCTACTTCCACTCGGCGTTGATGAACGCCTTCGGCGGCGCCGTCTTCGACAAGGACGGCAAGCTGATCCTCAACAGCCCGGCCACCATCGCCTCGCTGAACCAGATGATGACCTGGTACAAGAAGGACGGCGTGCTACCCACCGAGCCGGGCGAGGCGCTGATCGCCTCGATGTTCAACGAAGGCAAGGCGGCGATGGTCATCAACGGACCCTGGTTCGTGGGCGACATCGACAAGAAGATCAATGTCGGCTTTGCGCTGCTGCCGATGGTGGATGCGGCCAAGAAGCCGATGCGCCCGTGGATGACGATCGAAGGTGCCTACATCGCCGCCAGCTCGACGCAGAAGGAGGTCGCCTACGAGCTGGTCAAGTACCTGACCAGCGAGGAGGCCGGGCTGATCCTGGCGCTGGAGGGCCGGCAGCTGCACACCAACAAGGCCATCTACAACAACCCCAAGGTGAGCGGCGACCCGGTGCTGAAGGCCTTCCGCGACCAGCTCGACCAAGCCGTGCCGATGCCCAACCGGCCCGAGATGACGATGGTGTGGTCGCCGGTGACGACGGCGATGAACAAGATCGTCAAGGGCAACGCGACGGTGGAGGCGGCGCTGAAGGAGGCCAGCGGCTCCATCCAGGACGGCATCAACGCGCTGCGCAAGGGGAAGTGACGGCCGCCGACGCCTGACCACGCCCACGCCACGCGCGCCATGGACTGGCTCAAGCGCTCGGCCTCGCTCGGACTCGGCGTCTCGCTGGCGCTCGTGCTGGCGCTGAGCGAGTGGCTGTTCATGGGGGTCGCCGGCGACTCGGCGGCCGAGCAGCGCCAGCGCGAGGCCATCTTGCTCGCCAATGGCGTGTCGGCGTCGATCGCCGGCGCCGATGCCGCGGTCGCCGCCGAGCGGGTCGCCCGCTGGCGGCGCGATCACGCGTCGATCGAGTCCGTGCTCGTCATCGCCGGTCGCGAACTGCGCGTCTCGACCCGGCCCGAGGACGAGGCGCCACGCAACCTGCGGCGCGAGGAGAAACCGCTCTTCGACCTCGCCAACGAACTGCGCGCCGCGGGCGAGACGAACGTCGGCGAGGGCGCCGTGCGCAAGAAGACGATCCGCCTCGAGGACCGGCGCGATGGCGTGGTCACCGTCAGCGTGCCGCTGGTCGTCGAAGGCCGGGCCGAAGGCATGGTGCAGGCGAGCGTGCGGCCCACGGCCACGCAGGCGGCCTCCGCCGCGGCGTCGCCCGGCTGGGCGCTGCCGCTCGGCCTCGTCGCGGCCGCGCTGGCGTTGGGCGCGCTGCTGCGCATCGATGCCGCGCGCCGCTTCGACCTCGGCCGCGGGCTCGCCGTCGTGGCGCTGCTCGGCATGGCCATCGCCTTCCAGCAGCAACGACTCGCGCTGATGGAGAACGCGAGCGCGGCCGCAGACGCGGCCATCTCGCAGGTCCAGGCAGCCGCCGTCGCCACGCTCGCAGGCAGCGGCGCCCCCGCGCTCGCGCCGCAGCCCGCGAGCGCCTGGGACACCGACGCCTACGGCCGCCCGCGCAACCTGATCGGCAGCGAAGGCCGGTTGCTGCCGCGCACCGTGGCCCTTCCCCAGGATTCGCACGCCCGCTTCCTCGCGCGCAGCTTCTGGGCGCTGGCTGGCCTCGGCGTGGCGATGCTGCTCTTCTTCGTGCAAGGGCTGGCGGCCCGGACGGCGCGGGCGCTGCGCGAACACGCCACGGCCTACGCGTACGTCGCGCCGGCGATGGTCGGCATGCTGGTGCTGGTCTTCTTCCCGTTCTTCTACGGCATCGCGCTGTCGTTCACCGACACGACGCTGTTCAACGAGCAGCAGCCCTTCCGCGAGCGCTGGATCGGCCTGGACAACTTCGTGGCCATCCTCGGCGACTTCGACATCGTGCGCACCACCGTAGAAGGCACGGTGGTGAACTACCAGAACTTCTACTGGACGCTGATGGTCACGGTGATCTGGACGGTCACCAACGTCAGTGTCGGCGTCAGCTTCGGCTTCCTGCTCGCACTGGCGCTGAACACCGAGGGCTTCCGGGGCAAGACGATCTACCGCGTGCTGCTCATCCTGCCCTGGGCGATCCCGAACTACATCACCGCGCTCGTCTGGCGTGGCATGTTCCATCCCCAGTTCGGCGTCATCAACCAGTTCCTGCAGATGCTCGGCCTGGAACCGGTGCGCTGGTTCGACGGCGTGGTGAGCTCGTTCGTGACGGGCCTCGTCACCAACGGATGGCTCAGCTTCCCCTTCATGATGGTCGTCATCCTCGGGGCGCTGCAGTCGATCCCGCGCGACATGTACGAGGCAGCGTCGGTCGAGGGCGCGAGCCGCTGGCAGCAGTTCCGCCGCATCACGCTGCCGCTGCTGCGGCCCACGCTC
>JAEUPE010000195.1 GCA_016790435.1 Rubrivivax sp.
GAGTGCGTGGCCTTGCACCGGGGGCGCACGACGTGGGTGTGGCAGACGAGAATCCGCAACGTGAAGGGCATGCTCTGCGCGGTGGTGACGCAGACGAAACTCGTCTGGGACGGCCCCGCCGGGGCCTGCCGCGGGGGGCCGCTACGCGAACCGGACGCGGCCGCGATGCGGCGCGTTCCCAGCAGACTGACTGACCCGTTGCAGAAAGAGGTGGACCCATGACCCCACGCGTCACCGGCATTGGCGGCATCTTCTTCAAGGCGCGCGACGCGGGCGCGCTGCGCGAGTGGTACCGCCGCCACCTGGGCCTGGACATCGAGAGCTGGGGTGGCACCGTCTTCCGCTGGCAGCACGAGGGCAACCCGCAGGGCCTTGGCAGCACGGTATGGAGCATCTTCGAGCCGGGCTCCACCTACTTCGCGCCGAGCACGGCGCCGTTCATGGTCAATTTCCGCGTCTCCGACCTCGACGCGGTGCTCGCCATGCTGCGCGAGGAGGGCTGCGCGGTGGACGAGAAGGTCGAGCGCTCGGAGTTCGGCGCCTTCGGCTGGGTGATGGACCCCGAGGGCAATCGCATCGAACTGTGGCAGCCGCCCTCGGGCCAGTGATTTGAAGGCGCCGGTCGCCGCACGGCCGAGGCGCGCGGCCCGAAGCGGGAAGGCCTTCGAGGCGGTCTTCGCAGTGGGCCAGCCCGCCTCGGCCCCCAGCCTCTCCCTCGAGCGCCTGCTCACGCTGGTGCTCGCGCTGGACGAGAACCGCCCGACGGCGGCCAGCGCACTCGCGCGGCGAGCGGGCGTTTCTCTGCGCACGATCTATCGCGACGTGCGGCGGCTGCAGGAGGCCGGCGTGCCCATCGTCAGCGAGCCCGGCCGCGCCGGCGGGCTGCTGCTCGCGCCGGGCTTCAGGCTGGCGCCGCTCGGGCTGACGAAGGGCGAGACGATCGCCCTCTCGATGGCCGTGCAGGTGCTGCGCGGCTTGCCGACGCTGCCCTTCCGTGACGAGCTCGAATCCGCCGCGCGCAAGGTGGCCAGCGCCGCGCGCGTCGAGCGGCCGGAACTGCTGAGCGACGTGCGCAGCTGGCTGCGCATCGAGCCGCCGGCCACCGATGCCTTCCACCCCGAGCGCGAGCCCGCGGGGCCGCGGCCGGCCGAAGGTGCCATCGGCGCCACGGTGCAGACCTTCGTCGAGGCGCTCGTCGCCGGGCGCCGCGTGGCCATCGACTATCGCTCGCCGTATGCATCGGCTTCTTCGTCGGCCGCTCAGGTGGCCGCTAAGGTGGCCGCTAAGGTGGCCGCTGAGGTGGCCGGGCCCCCGGGCGCGGGGCGCCTCGTCGAGTTCGACCCGGCCGGCGTGGTGGCCGACCGCGGCCTGTGGTACCTCGTCGCCTTCCCCCGGCACACGCTGCGCGGCGCGCGCTACCTGCGCGCCGACCGCGTGCACGGCTGCCGCATCGGCGCGCCGATGAACCTCGAGCGCCTGGCGCGCTGGCGCGCCGGCGAGGCGCGGCCCTGGCTGCGCGAGGCGATGAAGCTGTGGATCGACGCCGCGCCCGTGGTGCTGGAGGTCAGCAGCGCGCAGGCGCAGCGGCTGGCGCGCGACTGGTACTTCGCCACCGGCGCCTTCGAGTCGGTGGGCGGGGAGCGCGTGCGCTTCACCTGGGGCGAGGGCGAGTTCGAGCGCGTGCGGGAGCTCATCGCCTGGCTCGGCGCGCCCGCACGGCTGGTTGCACCGGCCGCGTGGCGCGCGCCCCTGCGCGTGGCTTTGCAGGCGCACGCGGCCTTGCACGCCGACCCCGAGGCCGGCGTGCCGCCGCCGCTCGCCCGGCCCGATCTGCCCGGTCGGCCCGGTCGGCCCGCCCGACCCGCTCGGCGGCGGTCTACCGCGCCGTGAGGCCTCAGGCCTTCATGCACACCGCCTCGACGTTGTTGCCCTCGCCATCGACCAGGAAGGCGGCGTAGTAGGTCTCGCCGTAGTCGCGGCGCAGGCCGGGTGCCCCGTTGTCGCGCGCGCCGGCGGCCAGCCCGGCCGCGTGGAAGCGGTCCACCGCCGCGCGCGAGGGCGCCACGAAGGCGAGGTGCGAACCCACGCCCACCGTGCCCGGCGGCGGTGCGTGCTCGTGCAGCCACAGCGCGGGCGCGCCCTGCGGGCCGAAGCCCGCGTAGCCGCTGCCCTCGGACTGCAGGCCGAGGCCGAGTGGGGCCAGCACCTCGGTGAAGAAGCGGGTGCTCTGCGCGAGGTCGCGCACGCGCAGGCCGACGTGGTCGAACATGGACATGGTGTCTCTCCTGGGTCGAGGCTTCGTCGTCGCAGGCCGCGGTGGTTGCGTCCGCCGAAATCGCCTGCCGGCAGTCTAGGAACACGGTCTGCCAGCGGGTTGTCAGCGTTCGCGCCTCGCGCCTGGTCGCGATGGCTGGCAATCCGTCGCTGCGTCGCTCGATTCGTCGCAGGGGTGCCCGGGTCACGCGCGCCGCGCCGATATCGTCCTGCGCGTCGCCTGTTTCCCCGGGAGTCTTCTCCGATGGTTTTGCAGCGTTCCACCTCGGCGCCTGCCAGTCTGCCCAGCCGCCTCGGCGTGCGGCCTGCCTGCCGGCGGGTTGCGCGCCGAGCGCCCTGGCTGATCGCGCTCCTGTGCGCCGCGAGCCCGGCGCTGGCGCAGCGTTTCGATATCGAGCCGGCGGCCGGGCCCTACGTGCCGGGGCGAGCGCTGCAGATCCGGCTGGCCGACCTGAAGCCCGGCAGCGAAGTGACCGTGCAGGCCATGCGGCGCATCGTCGAGCCGTTCGGGCCGCCACGCATGTACCGGGCGCAGGCGCGGTTCAAGGTGCCGTCGGACGGCCGGCTCGACCTGGAGCACGCATCCCCTCTGCCGGGCAGCAGCTACACAGCGGCGGGCGTGCGTGGGCTCTTCTGGAGCATGATGCCGCTGGACGGCGCGCAACTGCAGGCGTGGCCCGCCGGCCAGGTGCACCTGCAAGTGCTCGAGGGGGCTGCTGCCGACGCGGCGGGCAAAGCGGCCGGTGCCAGGCCGCCTGCCACCGCCACGCTGCAGTTCGCGCTCGCCGACCCCGTGCTGCAGTGGCGCGAGGCGGCCCCGTTCCCGGGCGCGAAGATGGCCTGGCTGCCGCAGGCGGCCCAGGCCGGCGGTGGCAAGCGCCCGGCGATCATCGCGCTCGGTGGCAGCGAGGGTGGCTCGGCCATCCTGCAGATGGCGGGCCTGCTCGCATCGCATGGCTTCGTCGTGCTGGGGCTGCCGTACTACTCGCCCGGAGGCTTCGGCCCGAACGGCCCCACGCCGCCGGAGATCCCCGCGCTGCCGGGGGCCTTCGCCGACATTCCGGTCGACCGCCTGGAGGCCGTGCGCGAGTGGCTGGCCGCGCAGCCGGAGGTCGATGCGTCGCGCATCGGCCTGTATGGCGCGAGCAAGGGCGCCGAGTTGGCGCTCGTCGCGGCGACGCGGCTGCCCTGGGTGCGCAGCGTGGCCGCCATCGTCCCCACCGATGTCGTTTGGGAAGGCTGGGGTCCGGGGGTGCTGCCGGGCCGGCGGTCGTCGTTCGCGTGGCAGGGCGAGCCGCTGCCCTTCGTGCCCTACCAGGACTTCGAGCAGGAGTTCGCCGGCTTCCAGACCGGGCAGCCGGTGCGCATCCGCCGCCCGCAGGACAAGGGCCGCGCCGCGTTCCCCGAGCGCGTGCCGGCGGCGCGCATTCCCATCGAGCGCTTCGCCGGGCCGCTGTTCGTGGCCGGCGCGCACGACGACCAGGTCTGGGACAGCGGCGGCATGACCGAGGCCATCGCGCGCACGCGCAGCGCGGCCGGGCGCGAGACCGAGGCGCTCGTCTATCGCGAGGCGGGCCACGCCCTCACCGGCACCGGCTGGGCGCCCACCACGCAATACAACGCCGGCCCGATGAAGATGGGCGGCCGGCCCGAAGCCGACGCTGCCGCGCAGGCCGAGGTGTTCACGCGGTTGCTCGCGTTCCTGAAGCGCACGCTGGTGCCCTGACGCCTGCGGCGTGGGACGGCGCCGCGCGCGAACTTCGTTTCCGGGGGCGGCCACCGATACGGCGGCGCGGGGCCGGCGTGCAGAATGGGGTATCCCATTCCTCCCGCCCAAGCGCCCGCCCATGAACGCTCCCCTGCCTGCCGAGGCCCTTGCGGGCCTGCCGCCCGCCCTCGACGAGATCCGCGCCCACGAGGCGGAGATGGTGGCCATCCGCCACCGCATCCACCAGAACCCGGAGCTCGCCTACGAGGAGAACGCCACCGCCGACCTGGTGGCCGAGTCGCTGGCGCGCTGGGGCTACGAGGTGCACCGCGGCCTGGGCGTCACGGGCGTCGTCGGCACGCTGAAGGCGGGCACGAGCACGAAGCGCATCGGCCTGCGCGCCGACATGGACGCGCTGCCCATCAAGGAGGCGAGCGGCAAGGCCTGGGCGAGCCAGGTGCTCGGCAAGATGCACGCCTGCGGCCACGACGGCCACACGGCGATGCTGCTCTCGGCCGCGCGCCACCTGGCGGCGACGCAGCGCTTCGACGGCATCCTGCACGTCGTCTTCCAGCCCGCCGAAGAAGGGCAGGGCGGCGCCAAGAAGATGCTCGAGGACGGTTTCCTCGACCTCTTCCCCTGCGAGGCGATGTTCGGCATGCACAACATGCCGGGCCGGCCGCTCGGCAAGTTCGCGGCCGTGCCCGGCTATGCCCTCGCGAGCTCGGATTCGGCCTACATCAAGGTGCGCGGCACCGGCGGCCACGGCGCCATGCCGCACCATGCCACCGACAGCGTGGTGGCCGCCTCGGCCATCGTGATGGCGCTGCAGACCGTCGTCTCGCGCAACGTGCCGCCGTTGCAGATGGGGATCGTCACTGTCGGCGCGTTCCTGGCCGGCGATGCGCCCAACGTCATCCCCGGCGAGGCGGAGTTGCGCCTCACCGTGCGCGCCTTCAAGCCTGAGGTGCGCGACCTGCTCGAAAAGCGCATCACCGAGATCGCGCAGCAGCAGGCGGCGGTGTTCGGCTGCACGGCCGAGGTGCGCTACGACCGCCGCTACCCGATGCTCTACAACCACCCGCAGGAAACCGAGTTCTGCCGCCGGGTGCTCGAAGACTGGCTGGGCACCGAGGGCATCCTCGAGACGGAGCCCGTGACCGGCAGCGAGGACTTCAGCTTCTTCCTCGAGAAGGTGCCGGGCTGCTACGTCTTCATCGGCAACGGCGAGGGCAGCGAGGGGGGCTGCATGGTGCACAACCCGGGCTACGACTTCAACGACGCGGCGCTTTCCACTGGCGCGAGCTACTGGGTCAAGCTGGCCGAGACGTACCTCAAGAAAGCGGCCTGAGAGCCGCGGCGGGCGCCTTGGTCAATCGGCCTTGATGTTCGCGCGCTGGATGAGGCTCTTCCAGCTCTCGTGCTCGTCACGGTAGAGCTTGGCGAACTGCTCCGGCGTGCCGCCGCCCGGCTCCGCGCCGACGAAGGCGAGCCGCTCCACCACATCCGGCGAGCGCACGATGGTGTTGAGCTCGCGGTTCAGGCGCTGCACCACCTCCGCCGGCGTGCCCGGCGGCGCGAAAAAGCCGAACCAGTTCGAGAGCTCCATGTTCGGCACGCCGACCTCGCCGAAGGTGGGCACTTGCGGCAGCGAGCCCGAACGCCTCGCGCCGCTGACGGCCAGCGGCCGCACCTTGCCGTCCTTGATGTGCGGCTGCGCGGAGACGATGCTGTCCATCAGGAAGGCGATCTGCCCGGCGACGAGGTCGGTGATGACGAGCCCCGTGCCGCGATAGGGGATGTGCACGACGAAGAGGCCGCCGGCGCGCCACTTGAACATCTCGGCAGCCAGGTGCGGATAGGTGCCGATGCCACTGGAGCCGAAGTTGTACTTGCCGGGGTTCGTCTTCAGCAGCGCGATCAGCTCCTGCGCCGTGGCGGCCGGGAAGTCGCGGCCCACCACGAGCACGCTGGGCGCGGTGGCGACGTGCGCGATCGGCGCGAAGTCCTTGAAGGCGTCGTAGGGCAGCTTCGGGTTGAGCGCCGGGCCGATCGAGTGCGTGGAACTCGTCGAAAGCCCGATCGTGTAGCCATCGGCGGGCGCCTTGGCCACGATGTCGGCGCCGAGCGAGCCGCCGGCACCGGGCTTGTTGTCGACGACGACCTGCTGGCCCAGTGCCGCGGCGAGCTTCTGCCCGAGCAGGCGGCCGATGATGTCGGTCGCGCCGCCCGCAGGGAAGGGAATCACGAGGCGGATCGGCCGCGCCGGCCAGGCCTGGGCCCATGCGGCCCGTGGCCATGCGAAGCCAGCGGCGAGGTGGGCGAGGGCGGTCGCCGACGCGGCGGCGGTGCGGGTGAATTGACGGCGCTTCATGGCCGCGATCGTAGCCGGCGAGCGGCGGCCCGCGGCTGCCCGCGGCGGCCCGAGGCTGCCCGAGGCTGCCCGCGGGCGGCCAGCAAGCGACGAGCAATCCGAGAGCATGCGGCGGAGCTGCTTGCGACCAGAAGCCCGGTCGAGGCGGCGACAATGCGCCGCATGGAGTTGCCCATCGAATGGCTGCCGACCGAGGGCCGGCCGGAGCAGCTGATCCTGCTGCTTCACGGCTGGCGCAGCGACGGGCGGGCGATGGCGCCGCTGGCGCAGGCGCTGCGCCTTGCGTTTCCGCTGGCCGCGGTGCTGGCGCCAGACGCGCCGCTCGCCTTCGTCCGCGCCGACGAAGTGAACGGAGGCGAACGTGAGCCCGAGATCGGCTCCGCAGCGAACGCCGAACCGGATCTCGAAGGAGACTCCGGGCGCGCCCGCGATCGAGCCAGCGATCGCGCCCGCGATCAGGAGCGTGATCGGGAGCCAGATTTCGACCGCGATCGCGACCTGGGGCGGATGTGGTACTCGATCGAGGGCATCACGTCCGAGAACTGGCCCGGCCGCGTGGCCGGCTGCCTGCCCCCGCTGCTCGCCTGGGTGCGTGCGCAACAGCGGCGTCTGGGCGTCGGCCCGGCGGCCACGGCGCTCGGCGGCTTCTCGCAAGGCGCCATCCTGTCGCTGGCCGCGGCGCAGCAGGAGGACGGCCTCGTCGGCCGCGTGCTGGCCTTCGGTGGCTGCCTCGTGGCGCCGCCCGAGGCGGCGCCGCAGCACACGACGCTGCACCTGTTCCACGGCAGCAGCGACGAGATCATTCCCGCCGACGGTTCGCGCCAGGCGTTGGCATGGATCGGCGGACTGCAGGGCGACGCCACGCTGGACATCGCCGAAGGCGTGGGCCACGAACTGCACCCGGCACTGATCGACTGCGCGCTGCACCGTCTCACACACCACATTCCTTTGCGCACCTGGCGCGCCGCCCTCGGCGCGGCGACCGCCGCGCGCGTTGCCTGATTCGCTCCACCCCCAGTGCCCAACCGACCCGACATGCTCCTGCTCATCTCCCCGGCCAAGACACTCGACTATGAGACCCCGGTGCCACGGGCGCTGGCGGCGCGCGCCACCGAGCCGCTGTTCACCGCGCGCGCGGCCGAGCTCATCGGCGTTCTGCGCAAGAAGAAGCCGGCGCAGGTGGCTCGGCTCATGGACTTGTCGGAAAGGCTCGCCGAGCTGAACGTGGCCCGCTACGCCGCCTGGTCGCCCGAGGCCACGCCCGACAACAGCCGTCCGGCGGCATGGGCCTTTGCCGGCGATGTCTACGAGGGCCTGCAGGCGCAGACGCTGAAGGCGGGCGACTGGACGTGGGCGCAGCAGCACCTCGTCATCCTCTCCGGCCTGTACGGCGTGCTGCGCCCGCTGGATCGCCTGCAGCCCTACCGGCTGGAGATGGGCACGGCGCTGCGCGTGAAGCGCACCAAGGACCTCTACGGCTACTGGGGCGACGCGCTCGCCGAGCATCTGAACGCGTGCCAGGAAGGCGAGGCCGAGCCCGTGGTGGTGAACCTCGCTTCCATCGAGTACTCGCGCGCGGCGCTTCGCAGGGCCCTGCGTGCGCGGGTCGTCGACTGCGTGTTCGAGGACTGGAAGGGCAGCGGCTACAAGTTCATCAGCTTCTTCGCCAAGCAGGCGCGCGGCATGATGGCGCGCCACGCCATCGCGCGCCGCGCCGAGCGGCCGGACCAGCTCGAAGACTTTGCCACCGAGGGTTATGCCTTCGACCGCGCGGCGAGCGAGCCCGACCGGCTCGTGTTCCGCCGCCGCTGACGCGCCGGGCCGCGGGCATGGTGCAACCCATTCAACCGCACGCGGTGCGCCAGCGCCTGCCCAGCGTCGACGTGGTGCGCGTGCTGGCCATCCTCGGCATCATCGCCATCCACACGACACCGTTCGAGAACGCCGGCTCGCCGATCGGAACGCGCTTCGACCTCGCGACGGTGCTCAACCAGGCGACCCGGTTCGCCGTGCCGTTCTTCCTCGTCGTCTCGGGCTTCTTCTGGAGCCGCAAGGTGGCCGAGGCGAAGGAGGTGCGTGGCCCCACGGTGGCGCTGGTGCGGCGAGCGCTGCTCGTCTGGCTCGCCTGGTGGCTGGTGTACCTGCTGCCGGTGAACCTGTTCGACGCGCTGGCGCAGGGCGCGCTTGGCCCGATCAAGGTGGTCTGGTGGAATGTCGCGCTGGTGTTCAAGCGGCCGGCGATCGCGTTGCTCGAAGGCACGAGCCCGCATCTGTGGTTCCTGGTGGCACTCTCGTTCTGCGCTGGCGTCAGTGCCGTCTTCGTGCAGCTCGGGGCGCCGTGGGCGCTGGGCTTGCTCGCTGCGGCGCTCTACGCGGTCGGGCTCGCGGGGCAGTCTTATCCCAGCGCGCCGTTCGGCTTCCACATCGATCCGAGCTTCCGCAACGGTCACCTCTTCTCGCTGGCCTTCTTCGCCACCGGCGCTTGGCTGCAGCGCCGGGGGGCCACGGCGGCCTGGCTGCCGGCGGGCGTGGTGCTGGCCGTGGCTGGCTTTGCGCTGCACCTGTTCGAGGTGGGGCTGAGCCATCGGCTGTGGGGCACGCGCCTGGAGCGCGACTACGTCGCGGGCACCTACCTCTTCGGCGTCGGCGTGGCGTTGGTGGCCCTGGCGGGCACGCGCGCGCTCGAGTGGCGTGCGGTGGCGGCGCTCGGGCCCTGGGTGCTCGGCATCTATGCCTCGCACATGGTCTTCGTCGGGCTGCTGAAGCCGCTCGACCGCCAGCTCACGGGCGCGCCGTGGTGGGAGGTGGCATATCTCGTCGTGGTCTTCGCGCTCGCGCTGGGGCTGACACGCCTGCTGGCTCGGTCCAGGCGCACGAGGCCTCTCGTCAGCTGACGCCGATCAGCCGGCTTGGCATCGCCATCCCCTTGAGCGTGCCCGTGAACGTGCCCGAGCGCGTGCCTCGGACGGCGCGGCCGTGCCTCACGACACCGCGCCGGCGCCGTAGCGTCCGCTGAGCATGCGTCCCTTCGCGAAGCGTTCCAGCGCATAAGGCGCCAGCGGCACGTCGGTGGGCAGGCCGAGCGCGGCCTGTGCGAGCACGCGGCCCACGGCCGGCGAGAGCTTGAAGCCGTGGCCGCTGAAGCCGAAGGCGACGATCAGCCCGTCGAGGCCCGGCACGGGGCCGAGCACCGGGTTCCAGTCGGGGGTGACGTCGTAGACGCCCGTCCAGCTCGACGCGAGCGCCGCTTCTTCCCAGCCGGGAAAGCGTGCCGCCACCTGCTCGCCGATGTGCGCCACCAGGTCCATGCTCACCTCGCCCTGCGTGGTGTCCGGCGTGGCCAGCACCTCGCCGGCGGTGCCCTCGCTCACCAGCATCTGCGTGCCACCGTAGCTGCGGCCGTAGAGCATGCCGGGCGAGCCGAGGTCCTTGAAGACGGGCATGGCGCGCGTGTAGGGCGCCGGGCCCGCGAGCGCCAGCACGCGATGCCGCTCGGCGACGAGCGGTACGGGCAGGCCAGTCCACTTGGTGAGCTCGTGCGCCCAGATGTTCTGCGCGCTGACGACCATGCCCGCATCGATGCGGCCGCCCACGCCCGCCCCGCTGTCGTGGGTCAAGACACCGCGCACGCGGCCGCCTTCGATGGCCAGGCCGGTGGCGGCCACGCCCTCGCGGTAGACGACGCCGCGGCGGCGTGCGGCGCGTGCGAAGCTCGTCGCGGTGAGCGTGGCGTCGGCGAAGCCGGCATCGGGCTCGTGACCGATGAGCGCGGCGTCGTCGAAGCGTGCGATCGGCAGCTTCTCCCGTGCCGCGCGCGCGTCGAGCAGTTCCACCGCGATGCCGCGCGCCGCCTGCGCCGCGAGCGACTCGCGCAGCGGCGCCACCTTGTCGCCCTCGGGCACGGCGATGAGGTAGCCGCATCTCACGAGGCCGGCGCTGGCCTCGGGGTCGTCCAGGTGCTCGGCGAAGCGCTCGAAGAAGCGCCAGCTGCGCAACGCGAGGTCCACGTTCTGCGGCACAGAGTAGTGGGTGCGCAGGATGCCGCTGCTCATGGCGCTGGTGCCGTTGCCGATCTGCCCGCGTTCGAGCACGAGCACGCGGCCGGCGCCCAGCGTGGCGAGGTGCCAGGCCACCGAGCAGCCGATGACGCCCGCGCCGATGACCACGACGTCGGGGTTCGTCAGGGTTTGCATGGGCCCCAGCATAGCGGGCGCAGTGCTGCGCGCGGGCACCGCCGAAGGACTGCGGCATCACTGTGCGAGCGTGATGGAAGGAGGCCATCGGGACGCCATCGGTCATGGGGACGGCAGAAGTCGGCAGGTGGACGGCAGAAGGACGGCCCGGCAAGGGCAAATCAGGAGGCCCAAGGCCCGTCGGCTTGGGCATCCTTGTTGCTTGAACGTTTGGCCCGTCCTGCCCTGTCCCTGACATCCCAGCCTTTGCCGCTCGACGTGATGCCCCCTGACGAAAGGATTGCCCTGATGACCCCGCGCCGTACCTTTGCCTCGCTGATTGCGCTCTTCGCCGCCGGCACGCTGGCCCTGCTGGCCACGGTGGCCGTGGCGCAGCAGCAGCGGCTGTTCTTCGGCATCGCCACCGGCGGCACCGGCGGCACCTACTACCCGCTGGGCGGCATGCTGGCCCAGCTCATCTCGAACAAGGCCACCGTGGGCGGCCAGAAGATCAGCGCCACGGCCGAGGCGGCCGGCGCCTCGGTGGGCAATGCCCGCCTGCTCGGCAACAAGGAGATCGAATCGGCCTTCGTGGCCGCCGATATCCTCGACGCCGCGTTCACCGGCACGGGCCAGTTCAATGGCCAGCCGCTGAAGAATCTGCGCGCCCTCGGTGCGCTCTATCCTGAAACGGTGCAGCTCATCACGCGCGCCGACTCCGGCATCAACAGCGTGCGCGACCTCAAGGGCAAGAGCATCAGCTCGGGCGCCCCGGGCTCGGGCCAGTACCAGCTGCTGACCGACCTGCTTCGTGTGCACGGCATGACGCGCGCCGACGTGAAAGAGGACTCGAGCTCGTTCACGCAGGCGGTGGACAAGATCAAGGACGGCAACCTGCACGCCACGCTCATCACCGCCGGCGTGCCCACCGCGGCCGTCACCGACTTCGCGCAGAGCCACGCGCTGAAGGTCATTCCGCTCGCCGGCCCGGAGATCGCCGATTTGCAGAAGCAGCAGCCCTACTACGCGAGCGTGCCGCTGCCGGCCAACACCTACAAGGGCCAGACCGCCGCCGTGCCGACGCTGGCCGTGATGGCCGTGTGGGCCACGCACGAGGCGCTGCCCGAAGGCGTGGCCTACGAGGTGACGAAGGCGCTGTACGAGAACACGGCCATCATGGGCCAGGTGCACGTGCAGGGCAAGAACATCACCCTCGGCACGGCGCTGGCGGTGGGCACGGCGCCGATGCACCCGGGCGCCGCGCGCTACTTCAAGGAGAAAGGTGTCCTGAAGTGATGCGCCGAGCCGGGCCCCAGGCCGGGGCGGTGGTGACGCGGGCCGCGGTCGTCGCCTCGGCGGCGGCCGCGGTGCTGGCCTGTTCGGCCGCCGCGGCCTGCGAGTTGCGGGCGCAGGAGCACCGCAGCGGCCGCGAGGTCTTGCGCGCCTCGCTCGCCGGCGGTGGCGTGCCCGAGATGCGGGTAAGCTTCGTCCACTCGGTGCTCGGCACGCCGGTCGAGGACCGCTACCAGTGGCGTGCTGGCACTTGGCTGCTGGTGGAGGAACGCTTCGAGGGCGAGGGCTACGGGCTCCCGCACACTGCCGGCCCTGGCGAGCGGCTGGAACGCACCGCCAACGGCTGGCGCCTGCACCTGGAGAGGCAGGTCGAGCCGCTGGTGGTCCGGCCGCTGCTGGCGCAGCGCATGCGCCTCTCGCTGGACGACGGGCGCACGTGGCTGCTCGGCCAGCTCACCACGCAAGCCGTGGAGTTGCGCGCCGAGGGCTGCCGCGCCGATGGCAGCTGACGGGGGCGCCCGGCCCGGCGGGCCGGTAGCGCCGGCCGACCGCGCGCCAGAAGGCGCGCCTGGGGGCGCGTCGCAGGACGAGGTCGACCGCCTCATCGAGCAGTTCGATCCCGAGTCGAATTTCCGCCGCCTGGTCGGCGTGTCGGCCGGCATCGTCACCCTGATCGCGGTGGCGCTGTCGGGCTGGCACTACTACACCGCCGGCTTCGGCCTGCACAACGAGATCGCGCACCGGGCCATCCACTTGTCGGTGGTGCTGGGGCTGTGTTTCCTCGTCTTTCCGCGCCAGCGGCGCCTGCCCGGGCCGTGGGAGTGGGTGGTGTCGGCCGGGCTCGGCCTGTTCTACCTGGCGCTCGGCTGGAGCCTGATCGGCTCGTTCAACGAGCCGGTGCCCGCGGCCGCGAGGCTCGTCTTCTTGGCCGTGCTCGCCGCCGTCGCCGCCATGGCGCTGCCGTTCAAGGTCTACGACGGCAGCCATCGGCACATCCCGTGGCGCGACTGGGTCTTCGCCGCGATCGCGTCTGGCTTCTCGCTGTACCTGCTGGTCTTCTTCGACGGCATCTTCATCCAGCGCCCGGGCCAGCACACGCCCATCGACTTGATGTTCGGCGTCATCGCCATCGCCATGGTCATCGAGGCGACGCGCCGCACGATGGGGATCTTCCTGCCGCTGCTGGCCGTGATCGTCGTGCTCTACGGCATCTTCGGGCCCTACCTGCCCGGGGGGCTGGCGCACCGCGGCTACAGCGTGCCGCGCGTCGTGGCCCACCTGTACAAGGGCACCGAGGGCATCTACGGCATCCCCGTGGGTGTGGTGGCGACCTTCGTCTTCCACTTCGTGCTCTTCGGCATCATGGCCCAGCTCACGGGTCTCGGGCAGCTCTTCGTCAACCTGGCCACCATCGCGGCAGGCCGCTTCTCCGGTGGGCCGGCCAAGGTGAGCGTGGTGAGTTCGGGCCTGTTCGGCATGATCAGCGGCAGTGCCATCGCCAACACCGTGACCACCGGCGTGATGACGATCCCGCTCATGAAGAAGGTGGGCTTCTCGCCGCGCTTCGCCGGCGCCGTGGAGGCCAGCGCCAGTTGCGGCGGCCAGGTGACCCCGCCCATCATGGGCGCGGCCGCCTTCATCATGGCCGAGACGCTGGGCATTCCGTACAACCAGCTGATCGTCATCGCCATCGTGCCGGCGGCGCTGCACTACTTCGCCATCCTCTTCATGGTGCACCTCGAAGCCAAGCGCCTGAAGCTGGCCGGCATGCCGCCGGAGGAGATCCCGTCGCTCGCCTTCGTGCTCCGGAGTTCGTGGCACCTCTTCATTCCGCTGGTCGTGATGGTGACGCTGCTGCTGATGCAGTACACGCCGTTCCTGGCCGCGTTCTGGGGCATCACGCTCACGGTGGCGTGCTCCTGGATCCCGAAGCTGCTTGGCCGCCATGGCCTGGGCATGGTGGGCCTGGCCATCACGCCGCGCGCGCTGGTGCAGGGTTTCGAGATGGGGGCGAAGTCGGCGCTGGGCATCGGCGCGGCCTGCGCCTGCGTCGGCTTCGTGCTCGGCATCACCACGCTCACCGGCATGGGCTTCAAGTTCAGCGCCTTCGTGCTCGACCTGTCCGGCGTGGCGGCGCAGTTCGTGGTGGCGCTGGACGTGTTCAAGTGGTTCCAACCCAATGACGTGACCATCCTCTTCGGGCTGCTGTTCACCGCCGTCGCCTGCATCATCATGGGCAGCGGCGTGCCGACCACGCCCACGTACATCATCCTGGCCGCCATCGTGGCGCCGGCGCTGGCGCAACTGGGCGTGCCGCAACTGGCGACCCACTTCTTCGTCTTCTATTACGGCGTGCTGGCCGACGTGACGCCGCCGGTGGCGCTGGCCGCGTTTGCCGCCGCAGGCATCGCGCGCAGCGAGCCGATGCGCACCGGCATGACGGCGTTCCGGCTGAGCATGGGCAAGGCGCTGGTGCCCTTTGCCTTCGTCTATGCGCCAGCCCTGCTGTTCGTGCAGTTCAGCTGGGGCCAGTTCGCCGTGGCGCTCGTGGCCGCCGTAGTGGCCATCATGGGCCTGGGCGCGGCCTACACCGGGCACTTCGGCCGGCCCATCGGGCGCCCGGCGTTCTGGGCCCTGAACGGCCTGTCGCTGTCGCTGGTGTTTGCCGACCCGCAGGCCACTGCGGTCGCCGCGCCGCTCGTGCTGGCCATCCTGGCGTGGCATGCGAGGCGTTTGCCCGAGCCGCTGAAGCAGCCGGTTGCATAGCCGGCCCCGGCCTGGGCCAAAATCGCCGGCCCGGAGCACGACACCACGCGACCATGACCGCGACGACCACCGAACAAGCCACAACCGCCGCCACCACCGGCGCGGCTACCGGCACCAAGGGCAACCAGACCGTCACCGACGACTTGCGCAAGTGGATCGTCGAGCAGGCGGAGGCCGGCTGCCGCCCCGACGACGTGCTGCAGGCGATGAAGACCGCCGGCTGGGACGAGGACGTGGCGCTGGATGCGATGGAGGAGACGCTGCGCGCGCGCCTGGACGAGCTCGGCCCGCGCAAGTCCCGCGCCGCGCTGCCGCCGGGCGTGCCGGTGCCCAACCCGGACCACGACGAGACGAAGGGCCCGTTGATCGACGTCGACGGCCACGCGGTGCGCGTGCTGATGTCGATGACCGAGCCGCGCGTGATGATCTTCGGCGGCCTGCTCACCGAAGCCGAGTGCGACCAGGTGATGGCGCTCGCCGGCCCGCGCCTTTCTCGCAGCGAGACGGTGGACAACGCCACCGGCGGCAGCGAGGTGAACGCCGCCCGCACCAGCGACGGCATGTTCTTCGAGCGTGGCGAGGTCGGCCTCATCGACAAGATCGAGCGGCGCATCGCCAAGCTCGTGCGTTGGCCGCTCGAGAACGGCGAAGGCCTGCAGGTGCTGCGCTACCGCCCTGGCGCCGAGTACAAGCCGCATCACGACTACTTCGACCCCGTGCACCCGGGCACTGCGCGCATCCTCGAGCGCGGCGGCCAGCGCGTGGGCACCGTGGTGATGTACCTCAACACCCCCGAAGGCGGCGGCGCCACCACCTTCCCCGACGTCGGCCTCGTCGTCGCGCCGGTCAAGGGCAACGCCGTCTTCTTCAGCTACGACAAGGCGCACGTGAGCACGAAGACGCTGCACGGCGGCGCGCCCGTGACCGCGGGCGAGAAGTGGGTGTCGACGAAGTGGATGCGCGAACGCGAGTTCAAGTGACCTGACCAGCGACCTGACGCGGCGGGCGAGTTGCCCGCGCCCGCGCCCGCGCACGCGCTACAGGGCCAGCGGGGCGGTCTCGCCGTGCTGCGGCACGCGTACCCCCGGCCAGCCGAGGTCCCGCTCGATCGCCTGGCGCAGCGCGTCGGACGCCGCGGCCTCGCCGTGCACGACGAACGTCATCGCCGGTGGCTGGCCGGGCAGGCCACGCAACCACTGCAGCAGCTCGTGCCGGTCGGCGTGGCCCGAGAAGCCCTGCAGGTGGTGCACGGCGGCGCGCACGGGCACGTACTCGCCGTGGATGCGCACCTCGCGCTCACCGGCCACCAGCCGCGCGCCGCGGCTGCCCCCGACCTGGAACCCGGCGAAGACGATCGCGTGCCGCTCGTCCGGCGCCAGCGCCTTCAGGTGATGCTGCACCCGCCCGCCCGTGGCCATGCCGCTGGCCGAGATGATGATGCGCGGGTAGCGCGAGGCGGACAGCCGCATCGAGGCCGCGGCATCGGCCACGATGCGCACGCCATCCAGCAGGTGCGACATCTCGCGCGCACCCACGCGCAGCAGCTTGAGGTGCCGGCGGTAGAGCGCCGTGGCCTCGGCGGCCATGGGGCTGTCGAGGAAGATCGGCAACTCGCTCGGGATGGCGCCGGCCGCGCGCAGCCGCTGCAGCACGAGCAACAGGGCCTGCGCGCGCCCGACGGCGAAGGCCGGCATCACCACGCTGCCGCCGCGGCGCACCGTCTCGACAATGATCCCGGCCAGCCGGGCCGGCGCGTCCTCGGCGCCGTGCTCGCGGTTGCCGTAGGTCGATTCGACGACCAGCACGTCGGCG
>JAEUPE010000181.1 GCA_016790435.1 Rubrivivax sp.
TGATGCTCGGCAAGACGGCCGAGGTCGCCGCCACCGAGAGCGCGCCCACCGCGGCGCCCGACCTCGACCGCGCGGTGCTGGCGCGGCACCGTCGCTTTCCGGGCAACCGGCCGAGCACGACGCTCGTGCTCGACGAGCTCACGCCGCGCTCGCTCGGCGCGTTGATCGCGCTCTACGAACACCGCGTGTGGACGAGCGGCGCGCTGTGGGGCATCAACAGCTTCGACCAGTGGGGCGTGGAGCTCGGCAAGGCGCTCGCCGGCGAGTTGCTGCCGCGCCTGCAGCCGGGTGCGCGCCATGGCGAAACCAGCGGCCTCGACGGCTCCACCGCCGGCCTGCTGCGCCGGCTGACCGCCTCATGAAGATCGTCTTCGACTTCGCCGGCGTGGTCTTCCGCTGGCAGCCCGAGCGCATGCTTCAGCGCGAGGTGCCGCACCTGGCCCGCGACGAGGCCAGCACCCACCACCTCAAGGCGCAGATCTTCCAGGCCTGGGGCGGCGACTGGGGCGAGTTCGACCGCGGCACGGTCGAGGTGCCCGACCTCGTGCAGCGCATCTCGCACCGCACGGGCCTGGCCGGCCACGACGTGCAGCGGGTCGTCGATGCCATCCCGCTCGAACTGCAGCCGGCGCAGGACACGGTGGCCTGGCTGGGCGAGTTGCGCGCGCAGGGCCGCGAGCTCTTCTACCTGTCCAACATGCCCGAGCCCTACGCGGCGCACCTGGAGCGCGAGAACGCCTTCCTCGGCTGGTTCCACGACGGCATCTTTTCGGCCCGCGTGCACCACATCAAGCCCGAGCGCGAGATCTTCGAGCTGGCGGCCGAACGCTTCGGCGCCGATCCTTCGCAGCTTGTGTTCATGGACGACCACGTGCCGAATGTCGAGATGGCGCGCTCGCTTGGCTGGAATGCGATCGTCTTCCACGACGCCACGCAGGCGCGGGCCGAGTTGTCGGCGAACGGCTGGTTGGCGGGCTGAAGAGTTGGGGGGCATGGCAGACGTGGCAGACGTGGCCGGCATGGCGGGCATGGCGGGCATGGCGAGAGCCGCGAAGAGGGCGGGAGCGCATGTGCCCTGCGGCCGGCGCCGCCTAGGCGGCCTTGCAGGGCTGCTGGTCCTCACGGCCGTCGCGGCCCTGGCGGCCTGCGGCGGCGGCTCGTCCGATGCCGGCCCCGAGCCCGCGCCCTCGGGCCTCTGCGCTGGCGTCGGGACGTCCTACGCCACGCTCGTGAAGACACCGACTGCCGTCGGCCAAAGCGCCGGCGCCACCCTCGCCGGCTGCAGTGGCGCCATCGACGGGCCTTCGTGGACGCAGACGGCGGGCCCCGCCGTGCCGCTCCTGGCCGCGAAGACGCAGACCGTCGCCTTCGATCCGCCGCAAGCCGGCATCTACACCTTCCGCGTCGACTTCCGTGACCCCGCCGGCGCGGCGCGCAGCGAGAACGTGACCATCGACGTAGCGGCCGCTGCAACGGGCACAGGCAGCGCGCGGCTCGCGCTGCGCTCGAGCCAATCGGTGCGCATGGGCGGCAACGTCTCCGTGCGCGCCTGGCCGACGCCGGGCGCTGGTGACGGCGTGCGCGGCATCGCGTGGACGCAGCTCGAAGGACCTGCGGTCACGCTGGACACCACCGACAGCCATGTGGCCCTCTTCGTCGCGCCGCAGGTCTCGCGCGACACCGTCATCCGCCTGCGCGCCACTCTCACGACGACGAACGGCCAAACGGCCAGCGACGAGGCCCTCGTGCTCGTGGAGCGGCATGCCCAGGCCGCCGCGAGCGACGCCGCCGCGCTGTGGGCCGGCGACCATGTCTCGCGCGTGTACGCCTATCGCGCCACGAGCCCGTACGCCGCCGTGCTCGCACGCTGCGTCTACGACAGCAGCCTGCGCACCGACAACCTGTGCCCGCTCTCGCAGCTGCCCTTTCTGGCGCAGGAAGTGGGCGGGGTGGGCGGCGCGGTGCCCACGGTCGAGCAGGTCATGAACCGCGTCGTCGTCTCGCACGACTGGGCCGGGCGCAACTTCGAGACCTTCCTGCGCGACAACGACCCGCGAGGCGACTTCCGCCGCATGCTCATGAGCGTGACGGCGGTGGTCATTGGCGCCCAGGTTCGCCCGTCCTTCTACTACGCGGTGACTGGTGCGATCTACCTCGACGCCGACAACTTCTGGCTCACGCCCGAGGAGCGCGACACCGTCAACGAAGCGCCGGACTATCGCAGCAACTTCGGCAGCACGCTGCAGTACACGACGCTGTGGCGCTACGTGCGCGGCAGCACGAGCCTGTTCCAGTTCTTCGACCCGCGGCAGCGCGTCACGCGCGGCACTGCGGCCCTGCAGGACGAGGCGGGCTGGCTGATGCTGCACGAGCTTGGCCACGCGCTCGACTTCCTGCCGCCTTCGGCCTACGGCGCCCTGAACGCCACGCTCAGCCCCTGGGGCAACATCGGCCCGCGCTTCCAGGCTGGGCAGCTGACCTCGGACCTCGTGCCGGCCAGCCATCCGCTGACCTCCGCCGAGCTGGCCGCACTCGGGCAGGTGCGCTTCTTCGGCGCCACCGCCTCGGCCGCGCAAACCTCGTACACGCCAGCGCAGGTGGCCGCCTTCTTCAGCGCCGACCTCGCCACCGACGACTACGCCTACGCCAGCCGGCGCGAGGACGTGGCCATGTCGCTGGAGGAGTTCCTGATGCAGCTGTGGCTCGGCGTGAAGCGCGACTTCGCCATCGTGCCGCGCCCCGGCAGCGGCGCCACCGGTTCCACGCTCTTGGTGCAATGGGGGCAGCGCGGCCGAATCGGCGAGCCGGCGCTGCGCCCGCGCCTGCGTGCCATCGTGCAGCAGCTCGTGCCGTGGGTCGACGCGAGCGAGGTCGACCGCCTGCCAGCGCCGACTCCCATGCGCGTGGGCGACTCCTGGACCGGCAACCTCGTGTTGCCCGGGCCGCCTCCGCCTTCCCCGCGGCTCGCCAAGACCGAGCCGACGTTGCAGGAGCTGTGGCTCATCGACCAGGCGCAGCAGCGCCGGCTGCGCCTGCAGCCGCAAGCCAGGCCGTTGCCCGGGGGCGTGCCGCCGCGTTGACCCGACGCGTGGCGCTGCCTTGGCGAGGCGGCTACGCTTGCGACTTCACAAGCTCTCGAATGCCGAAGGCATCGGCCATGCACATCGCCATCTGGATCGTCGCCGCTCTGCTCGTCGGCCTGTGGTCGCTGCTGGCGTATGGCGTCGGCACGCTCGCCGGCCTGACCGCGGGCCTCACCGGCCTGCCCGCCGACTGGTACGAACTGATCGCCGGCACGCCCGGTGCGGAGTGGCTGGACATGGTGCTGCCGGGGTGGCGCGAGACCATCGTGTACGCCGCGCAGGCCCTTGGTGCCGTGCTCGGCTGGCTGGGAGGTGCCCTGCCGGTCATCGTCTGGGTGATCTGGGGCTTCGGCACGCTGGGGCTCGTGCTGTGCGCGGCGCTGCTCTCCGGGCTCGTCGCCCTGGCGCGCAAGGCGTCTCCGGCGGCCGGCACGGTGCAGGCCTGAGGCAGCAGCAATCGCACCGGACGTGCGGACTGAGCGTCCGGCCGCGGCGTCCGCCGGGCTTCCGATGCGCCTAGGGACTGGGCCTCAGTCCTTCCAGGGTCCCGGTGCGGTGTGGGGGATCTCCACGTCGCCCATCCAGGCCTCGAGCAGCGTGTAGCCGACGGCCAGCACCACCGGCCCGACGAAGATGCCGACGAGGCCGAAGGCGAAGAGCCCGCCGATGACGCCGGCGAAGATGAGCAGCAGCGGCAGGTCCGCGCCCATGCGGATGAGCAGCGGCCGCAGCACGTTGTCGAGCCCCGTGACCACGACGGCGATGACGACGAGGAACGTGCCCCAGCCCGGGTGCCCGTCGTAGAAGGCCCAGATGAGCGCCGGCAGCAGCACCGGCAGCGGCCCGACCTGGGCGATGCAGAGCATGAACATCAGCGCCGTCAGCAACCCGGCGAACGGAATGCTCGCCATCGCCAGGCCGACCCCTGCCACCACCGACTGCACGACGGCTGTCACGCCCACGCCGAGCGCCACGCCGCGGATGGCGTCGCCCGCGAGCTGCACGGCTCCGGCGCCACGCTCGCCCGCCAGGCGCTGCGCGAACCGACGCACGTGGTCGGCCCCCTCCTCGCCGAGCGAATACATCACCGCGGCGATCGCCACCGTGAGCAGGAACTGCACGACCACGAGGCCGACGCTGCCCACCTCCGCGACGAACCACTTGGTGGCGTTGCCCGCATAGGGCGTGAGCCGCGGCATCAGTTGCTCGAGGCCGAGCGCGCGCAACTGGGCCCAGAACTGCTCGGCCATGCCGCCCAAGAGCGGCAGGCTGCGCAGCCACTCCGGCGGTTGCTCGCCCGGCCGCCACGATGTGACCACCTTCGCCCAGTGCACGAGTTCGTCGGCGTTGTCGACGATGGTGACGATGGCCAGCATCAGCGGCACCACGAACAGCAGCAGCAGCAGCAGCGTCATCACCGTCACGGCCAGCGCACGGCGGCCCCACAGCCAGGACTGCAGGCGCCTCATCACCGGCCACGTGGCCACCACCACCATCGTCGCCCAGATGGCGGGGCCGAGGAACGGCCGCAGGATCCACAGCGAGGCGCCGAGCAGCAGCCCGATGAACAGCACCGCGAAGGTCGTGCGCGTCAGGTCGCGCGCGCCGGCCGGGCCCAGGCTGCGGTGGCGCATCAGCGCGCCGGCGCCTCGTTCGTCGCCGAAGGCATGGCGCCCGGCGTGACCGGCGTGCTCACTTGCCCTTGTCCTGGTAGGGCGACACGTCCACTGCTTCGAGGCGGTAGCTCGCCGCGCCCATGAACGAATCGGTGCGCACGGTGCTGATGCGGCCGCTGATCCACACCGTGTCCATCGAGCGCAGGCCCTTGGCGGGTGACTTCGGCAGCACGTGGATGATCTGGTTGGCCGGCGGCGGCGGGCTGTGGATGCAGGCGCCGAAGTAAGGCACGAGCAGGAACTCCTTCATCCCTTCCTTGCTGTCTTCCAGCGGCACCACGAAGCCGGGGATGCGCACGTCCTGCCCGACGATCTTCGGGTTGGGCGGCGCGTTGTCCCAGACCTCGCGCATGCGCTTCAGGAACTGCATCGTGCGCGGGTCGCCGTCGTCCATCATCTGCAGGTTCAGGCCCTTGAAGTCCTTGAACGGGTCCCAGTTGGGCGGCACCAGCGCGTCCCAGGTGATGGTGCGCGGCTCACCGGGCTTGCCGGCGGTGGTGGCAGCGGTGCCGGCTGAGGTGGCAGGCGCCGCCGGTGTCGCCGCCTGGGGCTTGATCGGCTCCTTCATCAGCGGCACGCCGGCCGGCGCCTGCGCCAGCGCCAGCGGCGCCGTCACAAGCAATGTCGTGATCAACAGGGCGATGGGGTGCGGTGAGGTCATGGCGTGGTGCGGCAGGGGCCGGCTCGGAAGTCACAGCCTTGGCGAAAGCCCGTCGGCCAACGACAGCCGATAGGCGCGCCAACCCGGCACGAGGCTGGCAAGCATACCCGCCACCAGCACCGCCGCGAAAAGACTCCATTGCGCCGGGGTCGGTGCAGCCCATTGCAGCGCGATGCCGAACTGCGCCTGCAGC
The DNA here is from genome assembly GCA_016790435.1 of Rubrivivax sp. Classification (GTDB taxonomy): domain Bacteria; phylum Pseudomonadota; class Gammaproteobacteria; order Burkholderiales; family Burkholderiaceae_C; genus Rubrivivax. Next base: position 5,614 of record JAEUPE010000181.1, read on the forward strand.
CAGGGCGCCGCCGCCCACACGGCGAGCGCCGCCGCCGCCGCGCCGAGCAATGCGCCGACGAGCGTCACCCAGGCCCCCTCGGCCGCCAGCAACGCCAGCACGTGCCGCGGCCCGGCCCCCACGGCGCGCAGCACGGCCAACTCGCGCCGCCGCTCGTTGAGCCCCGCCAGCACCACCGCCACCAGCGAGGCCAGGCTGACGAGCGCCACGAGTGCCGAGATGGCCAGCAACGCCCGCTCGCCCAGGCCCACGGCCGCCCACAGCTCGTCGAGCGCCACGCCGGGCAGCACCGCCATCAGCGGCTCGGCCTCGTACTGGGCGACGAAACGCTGCACGTTGAAGACGGCGACGCGGTTCTTCAGCCCCACGAGCGCCGCCGTCACCTGCTTGGGCTCGAGGTCGAACTTGCGCGCCGCCTCGGGCGGGATGCGCACGCCCGGCACCGGCGCGCCGCCCGCCCAGTCGAGGTGGATGGCCTCGATGGCCTGCAGGCTCACGTGCACCGTGCGGTCCACCGGCGTGCCGGTGCGCGCGAGCACGCCCACCACGGTGAAGGGCTTGTCGGCGTGCTCGCTGGCCAACGCGCCCGACACCGGCTGCGGGCCGTGCGTGAGTGTGATGCGCTCGCCCAGGCGGTACTGCAGTGCCTCGGCCACCTCGGCGCCGAGCACGGCTTCGTACAGGCCGTCGAGCGTGCCGGCGAAAGCTCGCCCTTCGCGCAGCGCGAGCGCCTGCCGGTCGCCGTAGAGGAAGCGCTCGAAGTAGGCCGGTGTCGTGCCCAATACCGGAAAGCCGCGGTGCGAATCACCGAGCGCCAGCGGCACGAGCCAGGCCACGGCGCGATGCGCCGCGATGTCCTTCAGGCTCGCCGTCTTCACCGTGTTGGTGGCGCCGCCGACGCGGAACACGGCGTGCAGCATCAGCTGCACGCCCCCGGTGCGCGCGCCGACCACGAGGTCCGTGCCGCTCACGGCCTGCGAGAAGCTGGCGCGGATGTCGGTGCGCAAGCGCTCCAAGGTCAACAGCAAGGCGGTGGCGAGCGCCATCGAAAGCATCACCAGGGCCAGCGTGCCGCGGCGGTTCCAGGCGCTTTGCGCCGCCAGCGAGAGCAGCGACTTCATGCGTCCGACGCCTTGGGCGCTGTCTCAGCCACCGTCACCGTTTCGCCAACTTGCAGGGCGCCATCGCCATCGCCGGCATCGGCGGCGCGCCCGGCGGCGTCGGGCCGGTGGGCGCGATTGACGTTGGGCAGGTCGAGCCGCTGGTCGAAGGCCGCCGCGAGCCGTTCGTCGTGGCTCACGAACACGAGCGCGGCGCCGCTGGCGGCACACTCGCCGAGCAGCAAGGCCATGAACTCGTCGCGTCGCGCCGAGTCGAGCGCCGAGGTGGGTTCGTCCGCGATGACGAGCTCGGGCGCGCCGATGAGCGCCCGCGCCGCCGCCACGCGCTGCTGCTGGCCGACGCTGAGCTGGCGCGCCGGCCGCGTCCACAGCGCCTCTGGCAGCGCGACGCGCTGCAGCAGGCGGCGCGCGGCCGCGAGCGGCGTGCCCGCGGCACGTGCGCTCGATGCCCGCTGCGCACGCCGCCGGGAGAAGCGGCAAGGCAGCAGCACGTTGTCGAGGGCACTCAGGTAGGGCAGCAGGTTGAACTGCTGGAAGATCACGCCCACGTGGTCGGCCCGCCGCGCATCGCGCGCCGCAGGCGGCAGCCTCGCCCAGTCCTCGCCGAGCAGCTTCACCGAGCCCTCGCGTGCCACCAGCACGCCAGCCAGCAGGCCCAGCAGCGTGCTCTTGCCGCAACCGCTCGGGCCGTTGACGAAGAGTCGGCGGCCGGCGGCCAGCTCGAAGCCGTCGAGCACGAGCAGGTCACCCGCCTCGCCCGGCCAGGCGAAGCGCACGTCGCGCACCTCGAGCATCGCCGCGTGGGCCATCCCGTCGTCAGCGCGCCAGTCCCACTCGGGTCTGCGGGCGCCGCAGCACCAACTTCATCTGCCCGCCCGACGTGACGGCCTGAACCTCGACGCGCCTGAGGCGCGCGAAGGCTTCGAACAGGCCGAGTTCGACATGGCCGGCGCGCGGCGCGTTGGTGCAGCGGAATTCGTAGGTGGCCTCGAGGTCGGCGTGGGCATCGCGCGCGCCAGATCCGGGCGCGCTGGCGGCCCTGGCCGCGCCGGGTGCTGACGCGGCGGGACCAGGAGGTACCGCCGTTCCACCGACCCCCCAGACCGGGGCCGTCAGCGACACCTTGCCGGCGCCGCAGCCCGCGTGGCCGTCGATGCGCACGAGGCGGTCGGTGTCCTGCAGCCGCGCCAGCGCGGCCACGACGGCCGCGCGCTCGGCATCGGTGCGTGGTGCGCGCTCGAAGCCCACGAGGTCTGCGAGCGGCACCTCCAGGTTCAGCGTGATGCGCCCGGCCTCGACCCCGATGTCCAGGCGCGCCAGGCCGTGCTCATGCGCCTTGCCAGCCCAAGCCGGCGAACAGAGCACCGCCGTCGCTGCCGCGGCGACGAAGATCCTGTTCCGGTGCGCCCTTGCGACCATCGCCCGCCCTTTGCGCGCGCCCCTGCGGCGCGCCTTCACGCCATTGTGGCAGTGGCGCGACGTGCTCGAGCAGGTCTTCCGCGAAGGCCTCGCTGCGATGGCAGGACGGCAGGGTGTCGGGCCACTCGGCCGCTCGCGGGGGATCGAAGTGAAGGCGGGTCATGGTGCGGTACCTCGGGTGGAGGGTGGCGCCGCCGCCGCGGGCAGGCGGTGGGCACCCGACATACGCGCCACTTTGCCCGGCGGATGTGACCGCGCGATGTCGGCCGCCTTGCCGGCCGCCCAGCCGTGGCGGCTGTCGCTGCGCGCCGTACCATCGCTGCGCCATGCCCGCCAGCCTCGAAGGCCGCCTCGTCGTCGCGATCAGCTCGCGCGCCCTCTTCGACTTCGAGGAGGAGAACCGTCTCTTCGAGGCCGAGGACGACCACGCCTACATGGACCTGCAGATGCAGCGGCTGGACCAGCCGGCGCGCCCGGGCGTGGCGTTCTCGCTCGTCAACAAGCTGCTCGCCTTCAACCAGCCGGGGCAGCCGCGCGTGGAGGTCGTGATCCTGTCGCGCAACGACCCCGTCTCGGGCATGCGCGTCTTCCGCTCGGTGCAGCACTACGGCCTGACGCTCGAGCGCGGCGTCTTCACGCGCGGCCAGCCGCCCTGGCGCTACCTCAAGCCGCTGGCGGCCAACCTTTTCCTCAGCACCAA
>JAEUPE010000027.1 GCA_016790435.1 Rubrivivax sp.
GGTGGCCATGCCGCGGATCTTCTTGGTCACGGTGTCGGCGTCGTCGCGCATGAGGATGGCGTTGCCGTAGCTCTTGCTCATCTTGGCGCCGTCGAGGCCGGGCAGCTTCAGCACTTCGGTGTGCAGCGCCTGCGGCTCCACCAGCACGCTGCGGCCGCTGCCCTTGAGATGGCCGAGCAGCAACTCGGTCTCCATGTCGCTCCAGCCGCTGCTGGCGCCGAGGGCTGCGGCATTCCTGCGCACGAGCGCCTCGCCCTTGGCCCAGGCCTCGTGCGAGCCGGTCTCGCCGAACGCCTTGCGCTGCTTGTCGTAGTAGCGCTGGTCGTCCTTCGAGAACTTCGCGAGCGCCGCCGCCACGTGGCCTTCGAAGCCGGCGCCGCGGCCGTAGAGGTGGTTGAAGCGGCGCGCCACCTCGCGCGTCAGCTCGACGTGGCTGCTCTGGTCTTCGCCGACAGGCACGTAGGTGGCCTTGTAGATGAGGATGTCGGCCGCCTGCAGCAGCGGGTAGCCGAGGAAGCCGTAGGTCGCGAGGTCGCGGTCCTTGAGCTTGTCCATCTGGTCCTTGTAGGTCGGCACGCGCTCGAGCCAGCCGAGCGGCGTGCCCATGGCCAGGAGCGTGAAGAGCTCGGCGTGTTCGGGCAGGCGGCTTTGCAGGAAGATGGTGCTCTTGTCGGGGTCCAGGCCCGCCGCGAGCCAGTCGATCACCATGTCGTAGACGCTCTGGCCGATGACCTCTCGCTCTTCGTAGTGCGTGGTCAGTGCATGCCAGTCGGCGACGAAGAAGAAGCACTCGTGTTCGTCCTGCAGGCGCACCCAGTTCTTGAGCGCGCCGAGGTAGTGGCCGAGGTGCATGCTGCCGGTGGGGCGCATGCCGGAGAGGACGCGGGTTCGCATGGAGAGGGGCGGGTCGGGCAACGAGGGGCGTTGATTCTCTCAGAGCGCCTCGCCGTGGTCCCGCTGCCGCGGCTGGGCGCACGCCTGCGGCGTCGAGTGATCCAGCGGCGGCCACTACACTCTCGCGCCCCATGAAGCGCATCGTCATCCTCGTCTCCGGCCGCGGCTCCAACATGCGGGCCATCGTCTCGCGTTGCCGCGGCGAGGGCTGGCCGGCCGAGGTGGTGGCGGTGCTGGCCGACCGCGCCGGCGCGGCGGGGCTGGCGTGGGCGGCGGAGCAGGGCATCGCGACGGCGGCGGTCGAGTTCAAGGCCTTCGCGAAGCGCGACGAATTCGATGCCACGCTCGCCGAGGCCATCGACGCGCACGCGCCGGACCTCGTCGTGCTCGCGGGCTTCATGCGCATCCTGGGCGCGGCCTTCGTGCGGCGCTACGAGGGCCGCATGCTCAACATCCATCCCTCGCTGCTGCCGGCGTTCCCGGGCTTGCACACGCACCGGCGTGCGCTCGAGGCCGGGTGCAAGGCCGTGGGGGCCACGGTGCACTTCGTGACGCCGGAACTCGACCACGGACCGATCGTGATGCAAAGCGTCGTGCCGGTGCGGGCCGGCGACGACGAGGCGGCGCTGGCCGCGCGCGTGCTGGCCACGGAACACGTCATCTACCCGCTCAGCGTGCGCTGGTTCGTCGAAGACGAACTGCAAGTCGAGGGCGGCATCGTTCGCCACCGGCGCGGTGCCTCGCAGCTCTTGGCCTGAGGCGGGCTCGAGCCTCTCGCGCTGCGCTCCTCTCACTGCCACCCCTCTCCACCGGTTCTCCCTCCCATGCACCCTGGCGCCCTGCTGGACCTGGCCACCGAGTTGCTGCACGCCGTGCTGCGGCTCGAGCAACCGGCCGATGCCGTGGTCTCGAACTTCTTCCGCGGCCACCGCGCGCTCGGCACGCGCGAGCGGCATGCGCTGGCAGAGACGGCCTATGCGGTGCTGCGGCAGCGGCTCCTGCTGCAGCACCTGGCCGCTGCGGGCAAGGCCGAAGGCGACAAGGGCCCCGTGGGGGAGGATGGCAAGCGCGTGAAGAGCGCGAAGGGCCCCAAGCCCGGCGCCGCGGCGCTGGAAAGGCGACTGGCCATGCTGGCCTGGCAGGGCTCGCCCACCTTCCTGCGTGGCGCGCTCGGCCCGCACGAGGCGAAGTGGCTCGATGAAGTGCAGCGCATCGACCGCGCGGCGCTGCCCGAGAAGCTGCGCCACAACCTGCCCGACTGGCTGGCTGGCGCGCTGCATGCGGCGTTGGGCGATGAGTTCTGGCCGCTTGCCGAGGCGCTCAATCGGCCGGCGCCGCTGGACCTGCGTGTCAACACGATGAAGGCGAAGCGAGAGGAAGCGCAGGCGGCGCTGGCCGAGGCCGGCGTCACGGCCGTGCCGACGCCGTATTCGCCCTGGGGCCTGCGTGTCGACGGCAAGCCGGCGCTGAACAAGGCCGCCGCCTTCAACGACGGCCTCGTCGAGGTGCAGGACGAGGGCAGCCAGCTGCTGGCGCTGCTCACCGACGCCAAGCGCGGCGAGATGGTGGCCGACTTCTGCGCCGGCGCCGGCGGCAAGACGCTGGCGCTGGGCGCGGCCATGCGCAACACCGGGCGCCTCTATGCCTTCGACATCTCGGGCCACCGGCTCGATGCGCTCAAGCCGCGGCTCGCGCGCAGCGGGCTCTCGAACGTGCACCCGGTGCAGATTGCGCACGAGCGCGACGACCGCATCAAGCGCCTGGCCGGAAAGATCGATCGCGTGCTCGTCGACGCGCCCTGCTCGGGCCTGGGCACGCTGCGCCGCAACCCCGACCTGAAGTGGCGGCAGTCGCCCAAGTCGGTGCAGGAGTTGCACGAGAAGCAGCGACTGATCCTCGGTGCCGCCGCCAAGCTGCTCAAGCCCGGCGGGCGCCTGGTCTATGCCACCTGCAGCCTGTTGGCAGCCGAGAACGAGGAAGTGGTGCAGGCCTTCGACGCCGAGATGGGGCAGGAATTCGAGGTCTTGCCGGTGCTCGACCTGCTTCAGGCCGCCAAGGTGGCGCAGGCGGAGGACCTCGTTTCCGGGCCCTGGCTTCGCCTGTGGCCGCACCGACACCAGACGGATGGGTTCTTCGCGGCGGTCTGGCAGCGCCGCTGAAGCGCGCCACCCCGGTGCCTGAGGCGCGGTCGCACTGCGTTCGGCGGGGTTCCGGCACCGAATCGACCCCAGTCGATCCGGGGGTGTTGGCGGACCTTTCCCTCGCAATCCGCGGCCAATCCGGCGTCGGGCCCACCCTTAGAATCGGGTGCACCCGAACGTACCTGCCGGCCACCGGACCGGACCCTCGATGAATCAACTCTGGCTGATCCACGACGCCCTCGTCGACTGGCTTGCGAACGGCCTGCTCGGCTGGTCGTGGTGGCAAGTGGTCCTGTTCACGCTGGCGACCACGCACGTGACGATCGCCGCGGTCACGATCTTCCTGCACCGCGCCCAGGCGCACCGCGCGCTCGAGTTGCACGCGATTCCGTCGCACTTCTTCCGCATGTGGCTGTGGCTGATGACGGGCATGGTCACCAAGGAGTGGGTGGCCATCCATCGCAAGCACCACGCCAAGTGCGAGACCGAGGAAGACCCGCACAGCCCCGTCACGCGCGGCATCAAGACCGTGCTGCTGACCGGCAGCGAGCTCTACCGCGCCGAGGCCAAGGTGACCGCCACGCTCGACAAGTACGGCCACCACACGCCGGACGACTGGATCGAACGCCACCTCTACAGCCGCTACACCTGGCTCGGCGTGTCGCTCACGCTCATCATCAACGTGCTTCTGTTCGGCGCGGCCGGTGCCACGGTGTGGGCCGTGCAGATGGCGTGGATCCCGATCACGGCCGCCGGCATCATCAACGGCATCGGCCATTGGTGGGGCTACCGCAATTTCGAGGCCCCCGACGCGTCGACCAACATCTCGCCGTGGGGAATCATCATCGGCGGCGAGGAGTTGCACAACAACCACCACACCTATCCGACCTCGGCCAAGTTGTCTGTCAAGCCGTTCGAGTTCGACATCGGCTGGGCCTACATCCGCGGCCTCGAGATGGCGGGCCTGGCGACCGTTCGCAAGCGGCCGCCCCGGCTGGAGTTGGGCGCCGTGCGGCCCGTGGCCGACACGCAGACCCTGCAGGCGCTGATCGCCAACCGCTACGAGGTCATGGCGGGCTACGCCGCCGAGCTGAAGCGGGCAGTGGCCGCCGAGATGCAGAACCTGAAGGCCCAAGGCGTGCCCAACCCCGTGCGCTGGGCGAACCTGAACGCCGCGCGCGAGTGGCTGCACCGCGACGACGACAAGATCCCGCAGAGCATGAAGGCGCAGCTCGCGCAGGCGCTGGGTGCGAGCCCGAAGCTCGCCAAGCTGGTGGCCATGCGCGAGGAGTTGCGCTCGCTGTGGACTCGCACCAACGTCTCGGCCGAGCAGTTGGTGGCCGAATTGCAGGCCTGGTGCCGCCGTGCCGAAGACAGTGGCATCGCTGCGCTGCAGGAGTTCTCGTTCAAGCTGCGCGCTGCGCACGCCTGACCGGGCGCGGACGTCACTCTGGCGCCTCCAAGGAAGAAGGGCCCGCCTTTCGGCGGGCCCTTTCGTTGGATCGGGACGGGAAGGGGTTCAGCCCTTCTTGGCCCAGGCCGAGCACCAGCCCTTGCCGGCGACCTGCTTGGTTCCGAACAGTGGGCAGCCGCCGGCGGCGTCGGCGGCCTTGCCCTGGTACAGAGCGCAGTTGGCGCAGGTCTGGCCTGCGGCGTACTGCTTGTACTTGGCCTTGTCGGCCTTGGTGGCGTCAGCCACGTAGCCGAGGGCGACTGCTTGCGCGTCCTTCTCCCCGACCATGTTGGCCTGCGCCGAAGCGGCACTGGCGCCCAGCAGGGCGGCGCCTGCGACGGGAACGATCTGGATGAAGCGGCGGCGTGAAGTCATGCGTGGTTGCTCCTGGGAGTCTGTGGATGGGTCGAACACCGAAGAAGGCTCTGGCCACCGTCGGCGAACCCCACGCTAACGAACGGAGCTTGGAATGCGCTGACAGGGCTGTCGTGCACAGTTGCCGACGGCGCAGCGCCCCGGGGGCGGCAGGCACGTCGGCAGGCTGGCTGGCGAGCGGCGGCATGATAATCGCCAGAAAGGGAGTGCCTTGAGCCTGACCACCCGCGTCGCGCTGTGGCTCGCCGGCCTCTGGCTGCTGGCGGTTGGATCGGTGTTGGGGCTGGGCGCTTGGGCTGTGGGCGACGCGCTGCACGCGCAGTGGGCCGAACGCAACCGCGGTGCCGCCGCTTCCATCGCCGCTGCGCTCGGCAGCGTGCCTGACGAGGGCGAAGCCCGCGGACAAGCCGCCGCGGCCCGCTTCGAGCGGGCCGATCTCATGCTGCTTTCGCTGCGCGCAGCGCAAGGCGCCACGCTCTTCGAGCACCGGCGGGCGGGCGCCGCCTCCGGGGCGCCAGAGTGGTTCGTGCCGTGGCTGCCGGTGCCGCAGCCCGTGACGGCGCCGCTGCCAGCGGTCTCGGGCGGCACGGGTGCGACGGAGATCGCCGTGCTCGCGGACGGTGCCGATCTGCAGCGGCTGGCCTGGCGAGCCTTCGTGCGTTTCGCGGCCCTCGCCGTGGGCGGGTCGGTGGCGCTCGTCGCCTTGGCCCTGCTGTTCTGGGGGCGCTGGCGCCGCTTGCTGCGCGCCACAGTGGCGCAGGCGCAGGCGCTGGAGCGCCTGCAGTTCGTGGAGGCGCCCGAGCCGCGCTGGCCGGAGTTGCGCGACCTGACGCGGGCGATGAACGCGGTCGTGCGTCGCCTGCGTGAACAGGTCGCGGCGCAGGCCGAGCAGGTGGCGCAGTTGCAGAGGCAGGCGCAGACCGACGCCGTGACCGGCCTGCCGTTGCGCTCGTACTTCGTTTCGCGCCTGGGCGACCTGCTCGGCAACGCGCGCCTGCCCGCCGCCTCGCTGCTGCTCGTGCGCGTGCCCGACCTCGGTGCCATGAACGAGCGCCACGGCCGCGAGGCCGCCGACAGGCTTCTCGGCGCCGTCGCCGACGTGCTGCTCACCTACGTCGAGCGCATCCCCGGTGCGATTGCCGGTCGCCTGGCGGGGCAAGACTTCGCGCTGGCGCTCCCCGCCGCGGGCGCGGCGCGCGAGACCGCGGCGGCGATCCAGGCCGCCGTGGCCGCTGCGCCCGCGGCCCGCCTGCCCGGCGCACGTGTCGTCGTGGCCGGCTGCGACGGTCTGCGGGGCCTGGCCGCCGGTGCCGCACTCTCTGCCGCCGACGTGGCGCTGGCCCGTGCCGAGGCCCTCGACGAATGCGTGGTCGAGGACCTGCCCGAACTCGGCGCCACCGGCGCGCGTGCCTGGCGTGAACTGATCGCCGCCGCGCTCGACGAGTCGCGTGTGCGCCTGGGCGCCTTTCCCGTCGTCGACCCGCAAGGGCGCCTCATCCACCTCGAGTGCCCGCTGCGCGTGCAGGTCGAGCGGGGCGGCGAGTTCCTGGTCGCGCGGCGTTGGCTCGCGATGGCCACGCGCAGCCGGCTGACGCCGATCGTCGATCTCTCCGCCGTCAACCTGGCGCTCGCGGCCATCGCCGAAGATGGCCAGCCGCGCTGCGTGCACGTGGCACCGCGCTCGCTCGTCAGCCAGGGCTTCGCGCGCGCGCTGCTCACGCGGCTGAAGGCCGCCGGCCCCTCGGCGGCGCGGCTGTCGATGGAATGGACCGACGTGCCCGATGCCAGCATGAGCCCCGCGTTACGCGAGGCGGTGCCGGCCTGGCGCAAGCTCGGCGTGCGTGTCGGCGTGGAGCATGCCGGCGCATCGCCACGGTCGCTGCCGGCGCTGAAGGAGATCGGCATCGACTACGTGAAGGTCGACGCGCGCCACCTGCTCGGCGTGGCCGACGACGAGGCGGCGCGCAGTTACGTCGAGGGCCTGGTGTCGCTCATCCACGGCCTCGGCCTGCAGGCGGTGGCCGAAGGGGTGACAGAGGCGCACCAGCTCGAGTTGCTCTGGAGCCTCGGCTTCGATGGCGCCACGGGCGCGGCCGTCGGGCTCGGGGCAGCGGAGGACATGATGGCCGGCCGCGTCGAGGAGGGTGCTTCAGCGCCCGAGTGAACGGTCCGGGCGAGGTTTGGCCGAGGTCATCCTGGCCCGCGGGCCACGGCGAGCGCGTGGCCTCAGCCGATCTGCCCTTCGTGGAAACCGTACTCGCCGCGCCGGCGGTCGGCGAAGAAGTGCTCCAGCGTCTGCCGCACGGTGCGGAAGGCGATCAGCTCCCACGGCACTTCGTCCTCGCGGAAGAGGCGCGCCTCGATCGTCTCGGGGCCGGGGGCGAGGTGCGTGTCGAGCATGCGCGCGCGCCAGAAGAAGTGGATCTGACCGGCGCGCACCACGTCCAGCACGGTGAAGAGGCCCTCGAGCTCGACGTGCGCGCCGGCCTCTTCCTCGGTCTCGCGCAACGCGCCATTGCGCGCCGTCTCGCCGTGCTCGAGGAAGCCCGCCGGCAGCGTCCACATGCCGTAGCGCGGCTCGATGTTGCGGCGGCACAGCAGCACCTGGTCGCCCCAGACGGGCAGCGTGCCGACGACGTTGATCGGGTTCTCGTAGTGGATCTCGCCACAGGCACTGCAGACGGCACGTTCGCGGTTGTCGTCGGCCGGCACGACATAGGCCGTGGCCGCGCCGCACACGCGGCAATGCTGGATGCGGCGGGGCAGGAACATCCGCGCCAGTTTAGACGGGCGCGGTCGGTGTGCGGGGTCTCGTGCGCCTTTGGCGGCGTAGCATCCGAGCCGTCCTGTCGAGGAACCCCTCCCATGAACTTCGTCTTCCCGCCGCCGGCCCAGGTCGGCATCCCCGTCGTGCCGGCCGCTGGCGCCGCCGCGGCCCTCTTTCCGGTGCACCGCATCTACTGCGTCGGCCGCAACTACGCCGAACATGCGCAGGAGATGGGCTTCACGGGCCGCGAGCCGCCGTTCTTCTTCCTCAAGCCCGCCGATGCCCTGGTGCCGGTGGCCGAAGGCGAGACCGGCGTCATCGACTATCCGACGCTGACGGCCAACTTCCACCACGAGATCGAGCTCGTCGTCGCCATCGGCCAGGGTGGGCGCGACATCCCCGCGGCCCGCGCGGCCGAGCACATCTGGGGCTACGCCGCGGGCCTGGACATGACACGCCGGGACCTGCAAGGCGAGATGAAGAAGCAGGGCCGGCCGTGGTGCATCGGCAAGGCCTTCGATCAGTCGGCCCCCATCGGCCCCCTCGTGCCCAAGTCGCGCACGGGCGAGTTGCTGAGGGGCGCGATCACGCTCACCGTGAACGGGCAGACGCGCCAGAAGGGCGATCTCACCGAGCTCATCTGGAGCGTCAACGAGACGATCGAGCAACTGAGCCGCGCCTGGCTGCTCCAGCCCGGCGACCTGATCTTCACCGGCACGCCCGCCGGCGTGGGCGCGGTCGTGCGCGGCGACGTCATGGAGGGGGCCATCGCCGGCCTGCCGACGCTGCGCGTGGCGGTGCGTTGACCACGGCATGTTCGTTCCCGGTTCGATGAAGGTGACGTGATGGAGCTGTACAACTACTTCCGTTCCTCGGCCTCGTACCGCGTGCGCATCGCGCTGGCGCTGAAGGGGCTGGCCTACGAGTACAGGCCGGTGCACCTGGCGAAGAACGAACACTTCCAGGAGAGCTACTCGGCCGTCTCGGCGGCGCGCCTGGTGCCCTTGCTGCGCGACGGCGAGCACACGCTGACGCAGTCGCTGGCCATCATCGAGTACCTCGAGGAGACGCATCCGCAGCCGCCATTGCTGCCGGCCGACCCCGCCGGCCGCGCCCGTGCGCGCGCGCTGGCGCTTGACGTCGCCTGCGAGATCCATCCGCTGAACAACCTGCGCGTGCTGCGATACCTCGTGCGCGACATGAAGGTCAGTGAGGAGGACAAGAACCGCTGGTACAAGCATTGGGTCGAAACGGGCCTCGAGGTGGTGGAGCGGCAGCTCGCCGCCGTGCCCGGCACGTTCTGCCACGGCGAGACACCGACCATCGCCGACTGCTGTCTGGTGCCGCAGATCTTCAATGCCCAGCGCTTCGAGTGCCGGCTCGACCACGTGCCCCACGTCATGCGCGTGTACGAGGCGTGCATGAAGCTGGCGGCTTTTGAGCGCACGCGGCCTGAAGCCTGCCCGGATGCAGAGTGACGTGGCGGCCGGGGCGGTGAGGCCCGGCCGGGAAGCCGCCAACGCGGCGCTGGCCAACGCGGACTTGATCCGCCCTGACTGGCCCGCCGTGCCGCGCGTGGGCGCGCTGATGAGCACGCGCGCGGGTGGCGTCAGCACCGGTGCGCTGGCGAGCCTCAACCTGGGCCGTTCGGTCGGTGATGCACCCGAGGCGGTGGCGGAAAACCGGCGCCGCTTCGTGGCCAGCTTGCGCGTCGACGCCAACGACGATGGCGACGCGGTCGGCAACGCCGCACCGAGTCCGGCGCGTGCGGTCTGGCTGCACCAGGTGCACGGTGCCGACGTGCTCGAACTGGACGAGCGCACGCCCGAGCACCCGGAAGCGAGCGCCGACGCGGCATGGACGCGCACGCCGGGCATCGCCTGCGTCGTTGGTGCCGCCGACTGCCTGCCCGTGCTCTTTGCGGCCCGAGACGGCCGCGCCGTGGCCGCTGCGCACGCCGGCTGGCGGGGCCTGGCCGGCGGCGTGCTGGAGGCGACGGTGAACGCGCTCGTGCGCGGGGCCGGCGCCCGGCCTGCGGACCTGTTCGCCTGGCTCGGGCCGTGCATCGGACCGCGCCGGTTCGAAGTCGGCGCCGATGTGCTGCGCGCCTTCGGTGCCGCGCCCACCGAGGCTGACGTCGAGCACTTCCGCTATGCGCCGCGTCCTGATGGCGCGCCGCGCTGGCTCGCGGACCTGCATGGCTTGGCGCGGCAGCGGCTGCGGCGCCTTGGCGTCGCCTTCATCGTCGCAGAGGCGGCCTGCACCTACGAGGAGGAGTCACGGTTCTTCTCGTTCAGGCGCGACGGGCAGCGCACCCCGCGCAGCCTCTCCGGGCGCATGGCCGCCGCCATCTGGCTGCAGGCTGGCTCCATCGTTGGCCTGGGCGGCGTGGGCAGTGCGCCCCGCGGGCGCCGCTGAGGGAGTGTCCGCCGGCCCGCTGGCTGCGGCCAACGCGGCCGCCTCGGCCTGGCGCAAGGCCCTCTTTCGGTCCGGCGTGCCGAGCAGGTAGAGCACGATCGACAACGGCAGGGCGCCGTAAAGCAAGAAGGTGAAGACGGCGCCGAGCACCGAGCCCTGCGGCGAAAGCGCTTCGGCCACAGCAGCCATGCCGACGACGTAGATCCAGGCGATGGCCACGATGAGCATGCCTAGAATGATCTCGCGATTCGAGCGCCAGCGTGCCCGAGCGGGGCATCGGTTCGCACGCCGCCTTGGCGTCATGGGCGGGTAAGGCGCCGCGCCTACAACCGCAGGCGACCGCGGCAGAGCCCCCGCGCCGCGATCCTCGGAGGAGACAACGATGAAGACGAAGACCCGCTCCGCTGCACCCAAGGCAGCGGGCAAGCCACCCTTGGCGAGCACGCCGGCCACACGGTCGGCCACCAGTGCCAAGGCGTCGGCGGCCCGGGCTCGCCAGGCCCACGCGGCGAGCGCAAAGCCCGTGGACGGCACGCCGCGGCCCAAGCCGGCAGGCGCTGTACCGCCGCGCGCCGCGGGCGGCACGGCAGCCGATGCCTCGGATGCTGCAGCCAATGCCTTCGGTGCCGCGTTCGGCGGCATCTGGAAGTCGATGTCGGGGCTGTCTCTGCCCATGGAGCGCATGAGCTCGCTCCAGGGCGACTACCTGAAGAGCGCGACCGAACTCTGGAACCACTCGCTCACCGCGCTGCAGCCAGACGCCGCAGCCGCCGCTCCGCGTGTCGCCGACCGGCGCTTCACGGGGGTGGAGTGGCTGAAGAACCCGGCCGCGGCCTTCAACGCCCAGCTCTACCTGCTCAATGCACGCACACTGATGCAGATGGCCGAGAGCGTGGAGGGTGACGCCAAGACACGCGCGCGCCTGCGCTTCGCGGTGCAGCAGTGGATCGACGCCGCGAGCCCGAGCAACTACCTCGCCTTCAACCCCGAGGCGCTGCAGAAGGCGCTGGAGACGAAGGGCGAGAGCATCGCCACCGGCATGCAGCACCTGCTCGAAGACGTGCAGAAGGGCCACGTCTCGCAGACCGACGAGAGCGTCTTCGAGGTCGGCCGCAACGTCGCCACCACCGAGGGCGCGGTGGTGTTCGAGAACGAACTCTTCCAGCTCATCGAGTACAAGCCGCTGACGGCCAAGGTGCACGAGCGGCCGATGCTCTTCGTGCCGCCCTGCATCAACAAGTACTACATCCTCGACCTGCAGCCGGACAACTCGGTGGTGCGATACACCGTCGAGCAGGGCCACCGCCTCTTCGTCGTGAGCTGGCGCAACCCCGATGAATCGCTCGTCGCCAAGACCTGGGACGACTACATCGAAGAGGGCCCGATCGCCGCCATCCGCGCGGTGCAGGCCATCAGCGGGGCCAAGACGATCAACACGCTCGGCTTCTGCGTCGGCGGCACGATCCTATCCACCGCGCTGGCCGTGCTGGCGGCGCGTGGCGAGCAGCCCGCGCACTCGGTGACGCTGCTGACGTCGCTGCTCGACTTCGCCGACACCGGCATCCTCGACATCTTCGTCGACGAGCCGAGCGTGCAACTGCGCGAGATGACGATCGGCCCCGACGCGCCCACCGGCCCCGGGCTGCTCAAGGGCAAGGAGCTGGCCACCACCTTCAGCTTCCTGCGCCCCAACGACCTCGTCTGGAACTACGTCGTCGGCAACTACCTCAAGGGCGAGACGCCGCCGCCGTTCGACC
>JAEUPE010000229.1 GCA_016790435.1 Rubrivivax sp.
GCACGCCGAGGATGCCGGGTGGCCGGCGCAGCGAAGTCAAGGGGGGGTTGAAGGGCCCAGCGCAGCTGGTCCCTTCAAAGAGGACATTCGCGGAGCCGGCCACCCGGCATCCTCGGCGCGCCACCACATCGACCGGCGCCGCGGGCCTATGCGCCGCGCTGCGGATGAGCGGGGGGCGGCGCGCACGTGGGCAGCACCACCTCGATCTCCGCGCCGCCGGCCGCCCCGGTGGCGCGCGCGACGAGGTGGCCGCCGTGCCGCTCGACGATGCCGTAGCTGATCGACAACCCCAGCCCCGGGCCCTTGCCCACGGGCTTGGTGGTGAAGAACGGATCGAAGACGCGCGAGAGGTTCTCCGGCGGGATGCCCGGGCCGTTGTCGCGGAACAGCAGGTGCACCTGCTCGCCGCGCTCGCCTGCCGCCCCTTCGAGCCTCTCGTCGATCCACAGCGTCGCGGGCCCGTCGCGGCCTTCGCTCGCCGCGGAGGCGGCGTCGTAGGCGTTCTGCACCAGGTTCATGAACACCTGCAGCAACTGGCCGGCGCTGCCCATCACCCAGCAAGGGATCGCGCCGCGCCCGTGGTGGACCTCGAAGGCCGGCGCCGTGCCCTTGCGCACCCAGTGGATCGCGCGCTCGACGACGGCGTGCACATCCACCGGCGCGCGGTCCTCGCGGTCCATGGCCGAAAAGCGCTTGAGGCCGGCAACGATGTCGGCGGTGCGCTGCGCGCCCTCGAGCGTGCCTTCCATCAGCGAAGGCAGGTCGGCGAGCGTGTGGTCGATGCGCAGCTCCGCGCGCAGTGCCGTCAGGCGGTCGCCCGGCACGTCGGCGTGCACGGCGCCGACATAGCGGCCGAGGCGCTCCGTGTAGCGCCCGAGCGCGTGCACGTTGCCGAGCACGAAGCTGATCGGGTTGTTCAGCTCGTGCGCGACGCCGGCCACCAGGCGCCCGAGCGAGGCCATCTTTTCGCTGTGCAGCAGCTGCTGCTGCGTGCGCTTGAGCGCCTCGTGCGCCTCGCGCAGCTGGTGGTAGGCCCGCTTGAGCTCGCCCATCGGCCGGCCGACGAAGACATGGCCCATGCGCCGGCCGGCGTTGTTCAGGCGCGGCGTGCAGTTGAAGTCCACCGGGACGCGCCGGCCCTCGCGATCGAGCAGGTCGACCTCCAGCGTCGAGCCGTGGCGCGCGGCCAGCGTGTCGGTGGCCGTGCGCAGGCGTTCGACGCCGACGTCGTCGGCCATCAGCTCGGCCAGGCGGCGGCCGCGCAGTTCGTCCTCGCTGCGGCCGACGAGCTCGCACAGCGCGGCGTTGGTCTCCTCGATGCGGCCATCGTGGTTGACGGCCACCAGCACGTCGCTCATCGCTGTCAGCAGGCTGAAGATGAACTGCTGCTGCTGCTCGAGTTCGGCGTTCTTCTCCTCCAGCGTCACCTCGTCGGCGAGCAGCTGCTGGTAGACCTCGTCCATCTTGTGGATGACGTCGAGCCAGGTCGCCTCGTCGACGCCTTCGAGCTTCGATGCCGGCGGACCCACCGGCGCCGTCGGCCGCTCCTGGATCGGCGCCGCCGGCCGCTCCTGGATCTGCGCCGGCAGGTTGCCCTGCGCCTCGGGCGTCGGGCCGGGCGTCTGGCGTGTGTCGGCGGTCAGCGCGGCAGGGCGCGGTCGTGCCATGGCTGCGTCCGTCTTCAGTGCACCGTGCACACCATGCACGGGTCGAACGAGCGCACGACGTGCTGCACGGCCACCGGCACCGCTTCACCCGCGGGCACGGGCAAGCCGACGAGCGCGGACTCCAGCGCGCCAGGCGTGCCGGCACCGTCGCGCGGCGAGAAGTTCCAACTGGTCGGCGCGACGATCTGGTAGTTCGCGATGCGCCCGCGCTGCACGTTCACCCAGTGGCCGAGCGCGCCGCGGGCCGCCTCGGCCAGTCCCACGCCGAAGCCCTCGTCGGGCAACGGCGTGGCGAGGTGGAAGGGCTCGCCGGGCCGCATCGCGGCGAGCCAGCGTTCGGCCCATGGCGTGACGATGGCCATCTCCACGAGCCGTGCCAGCACACGTGCCGCCACGCCCCGGCCGCGGCGCGCCGCGTAGTCGCGCACGAGCGGGTGGCCCTGCACCAGCTGGCGCGCCAGGGCCCCGGTCTCGACCACCTGGCCGGCCAGCCTCGGCGCCTTGTTCCAGGTGTAGGCGCCGGGCTTGTCGGCCTCGGGCACGGTGCGGCCGTCACGCGGGTGGCGCGCGTCGGCGGCGTCGCCGGCGAGCCAGGCGTGCGTGGCGTCCTCGGTGATGCGTTCGAAGGGCACGGCCCGAACCTCGCCGCGGGCGAGGTCGAACACGCCTTGGGCAAAGGCCGGGCGACCCTCGCCATCGGCGAAGGCGCCGTGGCTGAGGTAGCGGCCGGGGCCGGCGCCGAGGGTGGCCAGTGCCAGGTCGTCGGCGATGCGCAGGAACAGCCGCAGGTCGCCGCGCTGCGGCTCGCGCGCCCGCCAGGCCTCCAGCGCCGCCACCGACTCGAGCCCGGACACCTCCTCGAGCGACGAGCCGAAGACGGTTTCCTCGAGGAAGGCGCGGAATTCGCGCACGCGCGCGAGCAGGCGCAGCCTCTCGCTGGCATCGACGGCGCGCGAGCTGCCGCCGGGCTGGATGCTGTGCGTGTGCGGCCACTTGCCGCCGAGCGTGCCCAGCAGCGTGAACCAGCGCGCGCGCGCGGCCAGCGCAGCGCGCGCGTGCGTACCGGCCAACGCTGCAAACCGCTCCTGCACGGTGTCGAACCAGGCCTGCGCTCGGTAGACCGGGCGCGCGAAGTCGGGCATGAAGAAGAGGTAGAAGTGCGTCAGGTGGTCGGCCAGGTTCTCGGTGGCCAGCATGAGGTTCATGGCCAGCACGCCGTTGGCCGGCGGCTCGGCACCCGCGAGGCCGGCGAGCGCCCGCGCCGCTGCCACCGACTGCGAGACCGAGCAGATGCCGCAGATGCGCGGCACGATGACCCCTGCGTCGCGCGGGTCGCGACCGGTCAGCATGGCCTCGAAGCCGCGATACATCGGCGCCGTGACCTCGGCGCGCCCGACGTGCCCGTCCACGACCGTCAGCCGCACCTCGAGGTCACCCTCGACGCGGTTGAACGGGCCGACGACGAGCCGCGTGCTGGGTTCGCGCGCCGCGGCGCCGGGAGACTCGGAAGACTCGAGCGAGGCCACGCTATCGCCGCGTCTTGCGGATGGCCGGGGCAACCACCAGGTGGTCGGCCGTCGCGTTGCTCTTCACGCGCTTGGGCGTCGCGCTCTTGGACAGCGACGCCAGCGCCACGAACCAGGCCTTGGGCATGTCGGTGGGCAGGCCGATCGGGATGCCCGCGAGCTTGGGCGTCTGGTCGAACGCATGCCCCGGGTCCTGGAAGCCGGGCTCGGTGCAACTGATGCAGGCGTAGCCGCCGCGCGTGCACGAGCCCTCGCCGTTCCAGGGCCGCACGTTGCAGTCGGCGTGGGCCTGCGTGCCCTTGCAGCCCATGTGCTCCATCAGGCAGCCGAGGTCCGAGGGCCGCTCGGCGCTGGCCTTGAACTCGTAGAACTCGTTGCGTGCGCAACCGTGATGGACCAGGTGGTCGGCATAGAAACGGGGCCGCTGCAGCGGGTCGAGGTCGTCGGCGCCAAGGCTGCCGGCGGCCAGCGCCATCAGCGTGTCGAGCACCCAGCCGGGGTGCGTCGGGCAGCCGGCAATGTTGATGACGGGCAACCCGCCCCGGGCCACGAAATCGGCGCCGAGCAGGCCGCCCTTCTGCTCGTCCTCGTACTGCAGGCCGCAGGCCTCGGTGGCGTTGGCGCCCGTGGCGCTGACACCGCCCCAGGCGGCGCAACTGCCCACGGCGGCCACGTGCGTGGCCACCTCGGCAAGGCGGTGCACCCAGCGGATCATCGGCTCGCCGGTGCCGGCCATGAGGTGGAAGCGCCCGCTGCCGTGCGGCCCGCGCAGCAGTGCCCCTTCGACGCACAGCACGTCCAGCCGCTCGCGGCCGGCAAGGCAGTCCTCGAGCACCGCCAGCGACTCGTGGCCGCTGTGCAGCGACAGCGCCGGGTGCCAGAGCAAGTGGATGCCGCCGGCGCGGAGCTGCCCGGCGAAGTCCGGCGTGTCGGCGCAAAGAAGCGACATCGTGCAGCCGCCGCACCCGCCGCTCTGCAGCCAGAGCACGTTGATCATCGACGCCCTCCCGGGCACTGGCGGCCCGTTCACGAGCGCGACTCGATGCCGAAGCGCAGCAGCTTGGCGCGCAACCCGACGCGCGACAGCCCCAGCTCCTCGGCGGCGCGCGTCTTGTTCCAGCGCTGGCGCAACATCACCTCGCGCAGCAGCATCGCCTCGATGGCGTCGAGCCGCTCCTGCAGCGTGCCGGTGCCCGGCAGCGCGTGGCCGGCGTCGGCGGTGGTGCCCGTGCGGCCCTTCAGCAGCCGCGGCGAAAGTGTCGCTGCGGCCACGGTCGGCCCGTCGGTCAGGGCCACCGCGCGCGCGATCTCGTTGCGCAACTCGCGGATGTTGCCGGGCCACGGGTAACCCATCAGCAGCGCGCGCGCATCTTCGTCGAAGCGCGCCTCGGGCAAGCCGAACTCGCGGCAGACGTCGGCGAGCAGGTGCTCGGCGATCGGCACCACGTCGCCCGGCCGCTCGCGCAGGGGCGGCATCGCCAGCGTGAAGGTGGCGATGCGGTAGTAGAGGTCCTCGCGGAAGCGCCCCGTCCGCAGGTCCGCCTCCAGGTCGCGGTGCGTCGCGGCGATCACGCGCACATCCACCGGCACCGCGCGCGCGCCGCCCACCGGCCGCACCTCGCCTTCCTGCAACACGCGCAGCAGCTTCACCTGAAACAGCGGCGACGTCTCGCCGATCTCGTCGAGGAAGATCGTGCCGCCGTGGGCACGCTGGATGAGGCCGACGTGGTCGTCGACGGCGCCGGTGAAGGCCCCGCGCCGGTGGCCGAAGAGCTCGCTCTCCAGCAGCGTGTCGGTCAGGGCGGCGCAGTTCTCGACGACGAAGGGCCCGGCCTGCCGCGGCGAGGCGTAGTGGATGGCGCGCGCCATCAGTTCCTTGCCGGTGCCCGACTCGCCGAGCACGAGCACCGACAGGTCGTGGCGCGCCACGCGGGCGGCGAGTGCGCACAAGGCATCGAGCGGGCTGCCCGGTGCACGCACGATGCGGTCGAAGTCGAACAACCGCTGCGCCTGCGCCAGGCGCTGCCCCTTGCGCGCGCGCAGAACCGTCGGGCCGCTGCGCAGGTCCAGGTCGAGCCGCCGCAGGCTCTGGTGCAGCGTGCCCGCCTCGATGGCGCCGCGCACCGTTTCGAGCAGGTGCTCGGGCACCCACGGCTTGAGCACGTACTGGTAGATGCCGGCATCGTTGACGCCGGCAATGATGTCCTCGCTGTCGGCGTAGCCCGAGATGACGATGCGCACCACCTCGGGCCAGCGTTCACGGGCCTCCTTCAGGAAGTCGACGCCGCTCGTGCCCGGCATGCGCTGGTCGCAAAGGATCACCGCCACCGCATGGCGCTCGAGCAGGCTGCGCGCGGCGTCGGCGTCGCCGGCGCACAGCACGCGGAAGTCCTCCTCCAGCGTGCGGCGCATGGCTTCCTGTGAACGCACCTCGTCGTCCACGACCAGGATGAGCGGCAGTGCCTCGCTCAGCGTGGCGGTCTCGGGCAGCGCGGGTGGCTCGGGCGCGTTCATCGGCGCGAGTGTGCGGCATCGGGTGGCTGGCCGACGCCGGCCGCGTCGCTGCCCGGCCGGCTTCCGCGCCCTCGGTGCAGGGCGATCTGCGCCGGCGTGCGCGCGTGCGGCTTGCGATGCACGAAGTGGTGGCGCGCGACGTGGTAGCTGGGGTCGAAGCCGAAGAAGTTGCGCCGCATCTGCGCCAGCTCCTCGGCACGGTAGGCGGCCAGTGGCTCGCGGGCCTCGTCGGCCGCACGCTGCGCGGCCTTGGCGGCCACGCGGTCCTTCAGGTCCGGTGCGACGGCCAACGCGAGGGCGCGCGCCCAGGCCGCAGATTCGAAGGCCCCGTGCGGGCAGGCGGGTGCTAGGTGCGCCGCGGCCGACATCGGGCTGTCTTCGAGAGGCTCGTTGCGAGACGGGGGCGGCAGCACCGCGTCGGCCAGCCCCGCCGCGAGCGCCGCACGGGCGCCCATCGGCAGGCGCTCGCGCATGAGCGCCTGGGCTGCCGCGAGGCCGACGCGCCGCGGCAGCAGGTAGGTCCAGTACTCGCTGCCGTAGAGGTTGCCCATGTTGCGGTAGTGCGGGTTCAGCACCACGCCTTCGCGCAGCCACACCTCGTCGGCGGCCAGCGCCAGGAAGCAGCCGCCGGCGCCGGCGTTGCCGCGCACGGCACTCACCGTCAGGCGGTCGGTCGTCTGCAGCAGCGCCAGGCACAGGTCGTCCATCGCCTCGATGCAGCGCATCGAGGCCTCGGCGGCGCTGTCGCCGACGAGGGCCTGCGCCGCCTCGATCTCGTGCAGGTGGATGCCGTTGCAGAAGAAGTCGCGGCTGCCGGCAAGCACCAGCACCTGCGTCGGCCGCGCGCGCACCTCGTGCAATGCGGCGGCCAGGCGTGCGGCCTGGCGCTCGGAGAGCGCGCCGCCGGCGAAGTCGAACGCGAGCCAGCCGACGCGCGCGCCGGCCGGGCCGCGCTCTTCGTAGCGCAGTTCGTCCCACTCGGTGTCCTGCTCGGCATCCCACTCGCCCTCCAATCCGCCCGCACATCCGGCGTCGGAGTTGCATGCCTCGCGCAGCAAGGGCACCGCGAGCTCGGGCAGGCCGGCGGCCTCGGCGGCGAAGGCGCGGGTGGCCGGCAGTTTCACTGCGGCAGGTGTGTTGGCGCGCGGCATGCCTTCTTGGCCCGGATCGTGGCCCAGCGTGTGGCCCGGCGCGCGGACCAGTGCGGGGCCCTCGCGCCGCACGTGGCCGATCCAGACGGCGCCGTCTCGCGTGCGCACCAGCAGGGCCGGGCCCCGGCGCGCCAGCGCCGTGCCGGGCGCCGCCCACGCGAGGGCGCTCACGCGTGCACGCGTGGTGGGTGTCGAGGGGTGCGCGTCATAGACCCGGCAGAACTCGCCGAACAGCTCGGCCACCGCGCCGGGGTGGCTGTCGGCGCTGCGGATGCGCCGCAGCATCTCCTCGCTGCCGTGCTGCACCCAGTCGATGGCGCGCTGCTCGCGGGTGACGAGTAGCCGCCAGCCCGCGTCGGCGGCCGGCACGGGCGCGCCCGCAGCGCCTGCCGCAGGCGGCCCGGCGTGCGGCGAGCCCGGCACGACGCGCGCCAGCGCCTCCATCACCGCCGGCACGGCCGCCTCACAGACACCGCGGCGATACAGGCCCGCCTTCGTGATGCCCTCGGGCACGGCGAACGGCCGCCAGGCCCACACCGGCCCGGCGTCGAACTCGTGCACCGCTTGCAGCACGGTGACGCCCCCTTCGCGCCGACCCTGCAGCAGCGCCCAGTCCAGCGCCGAGGGCCCGCGATCGCCGGGCGGCCCGGGGTGCACGACCAGGCACAGGCGCTGCGACCACACCGACTCCGGGATGCGCCGCTTCAGGTACGGCGCGAGCACCACGTCGGGGTTCCACAGCGCCACCGCCTCCTCGGTGACGGCATCGGCGATGTCCAGCTCCACCGAGACGGCGTGCCCCGCCTCGCGCAGCGCGACGAAGAGCCGCTGCGCGAGGCCATTGAAGGCGTGCGTGAGCAGCAGGATCCTCATTGCCGCAGAGCGTACGCCGGGCCGGACACCACGAACCTCCGGGTTCTCAGCAGATGCGCGGCAGCGGCTCGCCGCTCAGCCAGTCGACGACGCGCTGGCCGCCGAAGCGCGTGCCCATCTGCACGAAGTGGTGCGGGTCCTCGGTCACCGTGCCGATGCGCGCCGCCTCGCGGCCGAGCGGGTGCTCGCGCATCGCGGCCAGCACCGCCTCGGCATGCTCGGGCGCGACGACGGCGACCAGCTTGCCTTCGTTGGCGATGTACAGCGGATCGAGCCCGAGCAGCTCGCACGCCGCCTCGACCTGCGGGCGCACCGGGATGGCCGCCTCTGTCAGCCGCATGCCCACCGCCGACTGGCGCGCGATCTCGTTCAGCGTGGTGGCAAGCCCGCCGCGCGTGGGGTCGCGCAGCGTGCGCACGGCGCCTTCGGGCACGGCGGCGAGCATCGCCGCGACGAGACCGTTGAGCGCCGCCGTGTCGCTCTCGATCGTCGTCTCGAAGGCGAGCGATTCGCGCAGCGACAGGATCGCCACGCCGTGGTCGCCCACGGTCCCGGACAGCAGCACCACGTCGCCCGGCCGCGCGCGCGCGCCGCCGATGTCGCGCCCGATCGGCACCACGCCCACGCCGGTGGTGGCGATGAACACGCCATCGCCCTTGCCGTGCTCGACGACCTTGGTGTCGCCGGTCACGATGGCCACGCCCGCCGCGCGTGCCGCCGCGGCCATCGACAGGGCGATGCGCTTCAGGTCGGCGAGCGCGAAGCCTTCCTCGAGGATGAAGCTGGCGGCCAGGTACAGCGGCTGCGCGCCGAGCATCGCGACATCGTTGACCGTGCCGTGCACGGCCAGGCAGCCGATGTCGCCGCCCGGGAAGAAGAGCGGCGAGATCACGTGCCCGTCGGTGGCCATCACCAGCCGGTGGCCGGCCGGCATGTCGAGCAGCGCGCCGTCGTTGCCCTGGCGCAGCGCCGGGTTGTCGAAGGCGCGCGCGAACAGCTCCTCGACCAGCTGGGCGCCGGCACGACCGCCGGCGCCGTGGTTCATGTCGACGCGGCCGTGCTTGAGGTCGAGCGGGCGGATGTAGTCGGGCTTCGTCATCGGAGGCACGAGCAGGAGAAGAAGGACGCGGGCACGGGCGGCAGCGACCCCGAGCTCAGGCCGCGGCCACCACCGGGACGCCGCGCAGGTCACGGAACCGCCCGTACGAGTAGTGCGCCGCGCAGGCGCCCTCGGAGGACACCATGCACGAGCCCATCGGGCTCTCGGGCGTGCAGACGGTGCCGAAGAGCTTGCAGTCGGTGGGCCGCTTCACGCCGCGCAGGATGGCGCCG
>JAEUPE010000183.1 GCA_016790435.1 Rubrivivax sp.
AGCAACGTCGGCTACCAGTACCTGCACTTCCACTACAACCCGGCGCACATGCTGGCCATCAGCTTCTTCTTCACGACGACGCTGGCGCTGGCGCTGCACGGCTCGCTCATCCTGTCGGCCAGCAACCCGGGCAAGGGTGAGGTGGTGAAGAGCCCCGACCAGGAAGACACCTTCTTCCGCGACCTCGTGGGCTACTCGATCGGCGCCCTCGGCATCCACCGCCTGGGGCTGTTCCTGGCGCTCGCCGCGGGCTTCTTCAGCGCGCTGTGCATCGTCATCAGCGGCCCGTTCTGGACGCGCGGCTGGCCCGAGTGGTGGGGCTGGTGGCTGCACCTCCCGATCTGGAAGTAAGGGCCTGCGCAAGCGAGGACGAACATGGCGCAATACCAAAACCTCTTCACCCGCGTGCAACCCAGCGGCCCGGCCTACATGGGCGTGCCGCTGCCCCAAGGCAACAGCGAGCGCACCGGCCGCGAGCCTTGGTTCTTCTACTGGCTCGGCTGGCTCGGCAATGCGCAGATCGGCCCGATCTACCTCGGGCCGCTCGGCCTGATGTCGCTCGTGCTGGGTACGCTGTCCATCAACATCATGGGCTTCAACATGCTGGCCCAGGTGAACTGGGACCCGATCGAGTTCATCCGCCAGTTGCCCTGGCTGGCGTTGGAGCCGCCGCGGCCCGAGTACGGCCTGCGCCTGCCGCCGATGAACGAGGGCGGCTGGTGGCTGCTCTCCGGCGGCCTGCTCACCGCGTCGATCCTGCTGTGGTGGCTGCGCACCTACACGCGCGCCCGGCAGCTCGGCCTCGGCACGCACGTCGCGTGGGCGTTCGCGTCGGCCATCTGGCTCTTCCTCGTGCTGGGCTTCTTCCGCCCGCTGGCGATGGGCAACTGGGGCGAGGGCGTGCCCTTCGGCATCTTCCCGCACCTCGACTGGACGGCGGCCTTTTCGCTGCGCTACGGCAACCTCTTCTACAACCCGTTCCATGCGCTGTCGATCGCCTTCCTCTACGGCGCGACGATGCTCTTCGCGATGCACGGCGCCACCATCCTGGCGGTGAGCCGCTACGGCGGCGACCGCGAGATCGACCAGATCATCGACCGCGGCACGGCCAGCGAGCGGGCCGTCCTGTTCTGGCGCTGGACGATGGGTTGGGGCGCGACGATGGAGTCGATCCATCGCTGGGCCTGGTGGTTCGCGGTGCTGTGCCCGCTGTGCGGTGGCATCGGCATCCTGCTGTCGGGCACGGTGGTCGACAACTGGTACCTGTGGTCGGTCAAGCACGGCGTCGCGCCCGCCTACCCGGCGGTGTTCGGCACGGTCATCGACCCGGCCACGCTTCAAGGGGCAAAGCCATGACGCGCGCTTTCGGTTTCGGTCGCACGGCCGTCCTCGGCGCAGTGCTGGCCGGTGCGGTCCTGCTGGCGGGCTGCGAGCGCCCGCCCATGACCAGCACGCAGCAGGGCTATCGCGGCACGGGCATGGTGCAGATCGACAACCCGCGCATCAAGGCCGCGCAGGAGGCCGCTCGGCCACCGATCCCGGCGGTGACGCCGCCCGCGCCGACGGAAGGCCCCAAGGCGCGCGACATCTTCCAGAACGTCAAGGTGCTCGGCGACCTCTCGGTGGCCGAGTTCACGCGCCACATGGCCAGCATCACGGCCTGGGTGGCGCCCAACGAGGGCTGCAACTACTGCCACAACCCGGCCAACCTGGCCGACGACAGCAAGTACCAGAAGGTGGTCGCCCGGCGCATGATCGAGATGACCCAGCACCTGAACGCCAGCTGGGACAAGCACGTCGCCAAGACGGGTGTCACCTGCTACACCTGCCACCGCGGCAACGCCATCCCGGCGCAGGTGTGGCACAAGCCGGCGACGCCGCAGCGCAACCGGCCCGACGTGATGCTGGGCAACGATTTCGGGCAGAACCGCGCGGTGCCCTCGATCGGCCTGACCTCGATGCACTACGACCCGTTCAGCGACTTCCTGCAGGGCGAGGAGGGGATCCGGGTCGCGGGCCCCGCGGCGCTGCCGACGGCCGGCTACAAGAAGTCGATCCAGTCGGCCGAGAAGTCCTACTCGCTGATGATGCACATGAGCGAGGCGCTCGGCGTCAACTGCACGTTCTGCCACAACACGCACTCGTTCCAGGTCTGGGACAGCCCGCCGCAGCGCGCCGTGGCCTGGTACGGCATCCGCATGGCGCGCGACATCAACAACGCCTACCTCACGCCGTTGACCGCCAGCTTCCCCAAGGAGCGCCTGGGCCCCGCGGGTGACGTTGCCAAGGTCTATTGCGCCACCTGCCACCAGGGCCAGAACAAGCCGCTCGGCGGCAACGCGATGGCCTCGCAGTACATCGGCCTCGTGGCGCTGGCCCAGCCGGCAGCGCCCGCTCTGCCGGCACCGGTGGACGAGCCCAGGAAGTCGGTGCTGTACTTCGGCGTCGGCTCCTCCGCGCTCGAGGGCGCACAGGCCAAGGGCCTGGCGCAGCTCATCGTCACGATGACGGGCAACGCGCGCACCGTGGCCACGATCTCGGGCTACCACTCGGCCGCGGGCACGCTGGCGGCGAACCAGGAACTGGCCAAGCAGCGCGCCTTTGCCGTGCGCGATGCGCTGCTCGCCGCCGGCGTGGCCGAAGCGCGTGTGAAGCTCGAAAAGCCGCAGCAGACCGAGGCCAACATCGCCGGTGAGGATCCGGTGGCGCGTCGCGTCGAGGTGACGCTGCGGTAGCCTGCCGTGAACCGCGCGCCTGAAGTGGCGGTGCTGCTGCTGGCGCACGTGGCACCCGGTGAACGCGCCTGGCTCTTCGGGCGCCTGGTGCGCGGCGCGCGCGGTCTGATGCATGTGCCCGGCCTGCGCTTTGCGCGCGTGCTGGGCAGCGGTCACGAAGGCGGCTTTGTCGTGCGGCCTTCGTTCGAGCACGGCGGCGTGTTCGCGCTCTTCGACGACGAGGCTTCCGCCGAGCGCTTCATCGAGGAGTCCGCTGCGGTGCGGGCCTACCGGCAGCGCTCGACGGAGTTCCTCGTCGCCATGCTGCGCGCCACCTCCGTGCGCGGCAGCTGGGGCGGCCAGACGATGGTCCCTTCGGCCTGGCCGCAACCGGGCGGGCCCGTGGCCTCGCTCACGCGGGCTTCGATCAGGCCCCGGCGCGCCCTGGCGTTCTGGCGCCACGCCGCGCCGTCGCAGGCCGCACTGGCCCATGCCGACGGCTGCGAGTTGCTGGCGGGGCTGGGCGAAGCGCCCCTGTTCAGGCAGGCCACCTTCAGCCTGTGGCGCAACGCCGCGGCCATGGACGCCTACGCCCGGCAAGGCGCGCACCAGGCGGCCATCCGGGACGCATACCGGCAAGGCTTCTTCACAGAATCGATGTTCGTGCGTTTCGTGCCGCTGCTGCTGCGTGGCCGCTGGCAGGGGCGCGCGCACGACCACCGACAAGCGGCGGCGGCGCAGCCCCAGGACGAGCCCGAGGCGGCCCATGCCTGAAGGGCGCCGGCACGTCGTCGTCGTCGGTGCCGGCGTCGGCGGGCTGGTCGCGGCGGCCCTGCTGGCACGGCGGGGCCTCGCCGTGACCGTGCTCGAATCCGCCGATGCGCCCGGCGGCAAGATGCGCCCGCTCACCGTCGACGGCGTGGCAGTGGACGCCGGCCCCACCGTGCTGACGATGCGCTGGGTGTTCGACGAGCTGTTCGACGAACTCGGTGCGGCGCCCGGGCAACGCCCCGCCCTCACCCCACTGGACGTGCTCGCCCGCCACGCCTGGCGCGGGCAGCCGGACACGCTCGACCTCTTCGCCGACCGGCGCCGTTCGGCCGAGGCCATCGCGCGGTTCTCCTCGCCTGCCGAGGGGCGGCGCTTCGAGCGCTTCTGCGACGAGGCGGCGCGCGTGTACGCGCAGCTGGAGGGGCCCTACATCCGCTCCAGCCGCCCGCGCTTCGCGCAGATGGTGGGCGACCTGGGGGTGCGTGGCCTGGCCACTCTGGCTGCGCTCGGCCCCTTTTCGACACTGGCCCAGACGCTCGGCCGCCGGTTCACCGACCCGCGCCTGCAGCAGCTTTTCGGGCGTTATGCCACCTACTGCGGCGCTTCGCCGTGGGCGGCGCCGGCGACGCTCATGCTCGTGTCGCACGTCGAGCAGACGGGCGTGTGGTCGGTGGCTGGTGGCATGGCGGCGCTGGCGCGCTGCCTGGCCGGCTTGGCCGCCGGCGCCGGTGCCACGCTGCGCTACGGCGCGACGCTCGAGCAGGTCGTGATCGAACGCGGCCGCGCGTGCGGCGTGGTGCTGACGGGCGGAGAGCGGATCGCTGCCGACGCGGTTGTCTTCAACGGCGATGCGAGCCGGCTCGGGCACCACCTGCCGCCCGAGTTGACGGGCGCCGCGCCGGTGCCGGTGGCGCCGGCGGCCCGCTCGCTGTCGGCCGTGACCTGGGCCCTGCACGTGCGCACGCGCGGGTTCGCGCTGGAGCGGCACAACGTCTTCTTCGATGCCGACTATGCGAGCGAATTCGACGACATCTTCCGCCGCCGCCGGCTGCCCGAGCGCGGCACCGTCTATGTCTGCGCGCAGGACCGCGGTGCGGGCACGTTGGGGTTGCCTGGAGGCACCGGCGAGACCGGTGAGACCGGCCATGACGGCCGTGGCGGCCACAACGGCCGGGAGCGCCTGCTCGCCCTCATCAACGCACCGGCCGACGGCGACCGCCGGTCTTTCGACGCTTCGGAGATCGAACCATGTCAGACCCGATGCCTCGGCCTGCTGAGCGATTGCGGCCTGACGCTGGAGCTGGACTCGCCGGCGCAGGTGGTGAGCCGCACGCCAGCGGACTTCCAGCGGCTGTTCCCGGGCTCGGGCGGGGCGCTCTACGGGGCCGCGACGCACGGCTGGATGAGCCTGTTCAGGCGCAGCGGGGCGGCGACGCGCCTGCCGGGGCTCTATCTGGCGGGGGGCAGCGTGCACCCGGGGCCTGGTGTGCCGATGGCGGCGATGTCGGGCCGGCTCGCGGCCGCGACGCTCTTGGCGCACCTCGATTCGACGCGGAGATCGAGCCGGGTGCGTATCTCTGGTGGTATGTCGATGCCCTCAGCGACGACGGCCGCCACGCCCTGACGCTGATCGCCTTCGTCGGCAGCGTCTTCTCGCCCTACTACCGGCGCGCCGTGGCGCAGGGCCGCGGGGTGCCCGGGGACCACTGCGCGCTCAACGTGACGCTCTACAGCCCGGGCGCCAGCCGCTGGACCATGACCGAGCGCGGTGCCGGCCACATCGAGCGCGGGCGCGACCACTTCCGCATCGGCCCGAGCGCGCTGCACTGGCGGGACGGCGTGCTCACCATTGAGATCGACGAGATCACGTGCCCGTTGCCGCGGCGCGTGCGCGGCACGGTGACGGTGCGGCCGCAGGGGCTGTGCCGCTACGTCGCCGCCCTCGACGCTGCGGGTCGCCACCGCTGGGGGCCGATCGCGCCCTGCGCCGACATCGAGGTGGCCCTCGACTCGCCGGGCCTGCGCTGGCGCGGCCACGCGTACGTGGACAGCAACGAAGGCGACGAGCCGACGACCGCCGCCTTCGACGAATGGGACTGGCTGCGCGCCCGCACGCGCGACGGCAGGACCGTCGTCGTCTACGACGTGCGCCCTCGGGCAGGCGGCGAAGAGCGCCTGATCGCGACGCGCTTCGGTGCCGACGGCAGCGCCGAGCCCTTCGACCCGCCACCCCGGCACGCGCTGCCGCTGACCGGATGGCGCATACGCCGGCATGCACGCAGCGAGACCCCGAGCGTGGTGGCGAGCACGCTGGAGGACACGCCCTTCTATGCGCGTTCGATGCTGCGCAGCCGGTTGCTGGGCGAGGAGGTGCTGGCGATCCACGAAACGCTGGACGTGCGGCGGCTTGACCGGGGGTGGGTGCAGGTGCTGTTGCCGTTTCGGATGCCACGGCGGGCTTGAGGGGGGCTTTGCGTTCGAATCGCGCGTTGGGTTTGTCTGCTGGCGCCGGGGGGCTTTTCTGGTGAGACGGTGGACTCGAGGCGTGCCGGGTCTCGCCCCGGCGGGCGACCTACTTTCTTTGCTCGTGCAAAGAAGGTAGGCAAAGAAAGCACGTGAATGTCCTGAGACGGTTGATTGCTTTCTGAGGCGGGCCTCTATTTGGCCGGCGCGCTTCGGACGCAAACACCAACGAAACAGTCGCGCGCAGCGACACGCGCTCGAGAGAGCGGCCGAGGCCGCCGCCGGAGCGCGTGGCGCCAGTCCCGAACTCCCGAGCGCCACTCGAAGCGAGAAGACTGATCCATGGTGTTTGTGGCCGTAGCGCTCCGGCCAAATAGAGGCCCGCCTCCGCAGCGAGCCCATCGCATCAGGACATCAAGGTGCTTTCTTTGCCTACTTTCTTTGCACCAGCAAAGAAAGTAGGTCGCCCGCCGGGGCGAGACCCGGCACGCGTCGAGTTAGCCGCCTCACCAGGATCGCCGCCGCGCTAGGAGACGAGTTCAAGCGAGATCGAACGCGGCGCCGCACGGCCGATCCTGGAGCGAATCAAGGCGAGGGGCCGTCGTCCCGGCCATCGCCCGAAGCAACTTCGTCCCCCGGCGGCGCCCCCACGCGCTGAGCACGTTCGCGCTCCACCGCCCCCTGCCGCTCTTCGCGCCGCCGCCTCTCGCGATCAAGATCGCGCAACTGCCACCACGCGAACGCCAGCGCGCCACCGAAGACGAAGAAGACCTCGATGACGATCAGCGGCAGGTGCTCGAACAAACGCGCGCCCGCCCGGGCAGAAGTCAGGCCGCGGGTCGGCGCCGCAAGTCCACGCGCTCGAAGAGCTCGAGCACGCGCACCGTGCGCTGGTAGAAGGTGCGCTCGGGGCGTCGGTCGTCGGCCGCAGCGTCGACCAGGAAGCGGATCGACGGCAGCGGCGCCGGGCCATGGCCGAGCCCGATGTCCATCGGGTGGCCCGGGGCGAAGACGGCCGCGCCGGCCGCCCGCGTCATCAGCGCCAGCTTGCGCCGAATCGGCACCACGGTGCGGCGGCTCACCGAGTCGAGGCCATCGCGCGCGAGCTGGTGGCCGATCGCGGCGTACACGAGGCGCGCGGCCTGGATGCCGGCGCGGCAGTCGCGCGGCAGGCCGGCGACGCCGCACTCGGCGCGGGCATAGAGGCGGTCGGCCTCGGCCAGCAGGCGCGCCACGACACGGGCGAGCGCGCCGTCGAAGCGAGGCTCGCGCAGCCAGGCCGCAGGGTCGATGCCTTCGTGCCGCATCCATTCGCGCGGCAGGTACAGGCGCCCGGCGCGGGCGTCTTCGCCCACGTCGCGCGCGATGTTGGTGAGTTGCATCGCCAGGCCCAGCTCGCCGGCGCGCGCCAGCGTCGTCCGGTCGCGCGTCTCCATCAGCACGGCCATCATCACGCCCACGCCGCCGGCTACGCGCGCGGCGTAGTCGTGCAGGGCCTCGAGCGTGTCGTAGCGCCGGCCCTCGGCGTCCCAGGCGAAGCCTTCGAGCAGCGCATCGAGCAGCGGCCGCGGCAGGTCGAACCGCTCCACCACCTCGGCCAGCGCCTGGTCGGCGAGTTCCGGGCCCGGCGCTCCTGCGTAGACGGCATCGAGCCTGCGCTGCAGTTGCGCCAGCGCCTGCAAAGGCTCGTAGCTCAGGTCGATGGCGTCGTCGGCGACGCGACAGAAGGCGTACAGCGCCGCCGCCGGCGCGGCCACGCGGCCGGGCAGCAGGCGCGAGGCGGCAGAGAACGACTTCGAGCCGTCGGCCATGAGGCGCCGGCAGGCGACCAGGGTCTCGTCACGCATCGTCAGGGCCCCGTGCGGGTGTCAGCCTCGGAGTCAGGCTGCGAGTCAGACTGGGAGTCCGGCCACGATCCATGCCGCAACGCATGCTGCGATGCATGGGTTAGGCGCGCCGGGCCCACGCCGGCATCGGCATGGCGGGCCGCGGCGCGGCGGGCCCCAGCCTGGGCAGGACGGTTTCCAGGGCCAGCGCCGACATCAGCACGCCCGGCACGCCAGCGCCGGGGTGGCCGCTCGCGCCCACGATGTACAGGCCACGCACGTCCTCGCTGCGGTTGTGCGGGCGGAACCAGGCGCTCTGCAGCAGCCGCGGCTCCATGCCGAAGCCGGCGCCCTTGTACGACAGCAGTTCGTCGTGGAAGTGCTGCGGCGTCGTGACATGCGAGACGACGATCGACTCGCCGAGCCCCGGCATCACCGTTTCCTCCAGGCGGCGCTGGATGCTCGCGCGATAGCCCTCGGCGGCGATCGCCCAGTCGGTGCCGCTGTCCAGGTGCGGCACCGGCGAGAGGGCGTAGAACGTGTCGCAGCCGGCGGGCGCCATCTGCGGGTCGGTGGCCGTGGGGCGGTGCAGGTAGAGGCTGAAATCGTCGGACAGATGATGCCGCTTGAAGATGTCTTCCAGCAGCCCCTCGTAGCGCGGCCCGAGCACGATCTGGTGGTGCGGCAGGTCCTCGAATCGGCGCTTGGTGCCGAAGTACCACACGAACAGCCCCATCGAGTAGTGCATGCGATCGAGCTTCGCGTCGCTCCAGCGCCGGCGGTGCTGCGGCTCGACGAGGTGCTTGTAAGTCCAGGCGGTGTCGCCGTTGCTGACCACGATGTCGGCATCGACGCGCTCGCCGCTGGCGAGCAGCACGCCCTTGGCCTGCCCGCCTTCGACGACGATGCGCTTGACCTCCGCGTTCAGCCGCACCGGCACGCCGCGCGAGGCCAGCAGGCCGACGAGCCCGCGCACCAGCGAGCCGGTGCCGCCCATCGCCCAGTGCACGCCGAAGCGCCGCTCGAGCGCGTTGATGAGGCTGTAGGTGCAGGTCACGGCGCGCGGGTTGCCGCCGATCAGCAGGGGGTGGAAGCTGAAGGCGACGCGCAGCTTCGGGTCCTTGAAGTGCTTGCACGCCATCTGCCAGATGGTGCGCCAGCCGCGCATGCGCACCATGTTCGGCACCGCCGCGATGAGGTCGCCGATGTGGCGGAAAGCGGTGGAGCCCAGCGCCTCGAAGCCTTCGCGGAAGCACAGGTCGGCTTCGCGCACGAAGGCCTCGTAGCCGGGCAGGTCGGTGGCGCAGATGCGCGTCACCTCGGCACGCATGCGCGCTTCGTCGCCGCTGTAGTCGAACCAGCTGCCGTCGTCGAAGCGCACGCGGTAGAAGGGGTCGAGAGAAACGAGCTGCACGTCGTCGGCGAGGCGCCGGCCGCACAGCTTCCACAGGTCCTCGAACAGGTGCGGCACGGTGACGATGGTGGGCCCCGCATCGAAGCGGAAGCCTTCGATCTCGTGCACGCGGGCGCGGCCGCCCGGGGTGCCCAGGCGCTCGAGCACCTGCACCTGCCAGCCCAGGGCCGACAGCCGCACCGCCGCGGCGAGCCCGCCGAAGCCGCTGCCGATGACCACGGCGCGTCGGCCTTCGGCCCCAGGTGCCGGGGTCATGTCGCCGCCCGAGGAGCCCGCGGATTCGATCTTCATCGCGTGCCCGCCGCAGCGGTTTCGGCGGCCATCTGCTGCCGCTTCATGGCCCAGCGCCACAGCGCCGTGCCTTGCCACGGAAGCACCATCAGCAAGTGCTCGGCCACCGCCAGCAGCAGCAGCGAGGCGAGCAGCAGATTCGCTGTGCGCGGCCCGCCCTGCAGGCCGGTGGCGCTGTGGATCAAGGCCACCACCACGGCGCTGGCCGCGACGAGCACCACCGGAAGCAGCGCGTTCATCGGCCGCCGCCGGAAGTAGCTCGGCAGGTAGGTCAGGTGCGGAGGCAGGAACTGCTCGCCGAGGTTGCGCACGCCCAGGAACAGGTTGAACTTGGCCGACAGCCGCATCACCCACAGCAGGGCGAAGGTGGCCAGCGCAATGCGGTTGGGCGCGCTCCAGGTGAGCCAGGCGATGAGCGCCAGCGTGCCGATGATCGCCAGTTCGTGCCACAGGATGGCCAGCACGGCCTCGCGCAGGCGCGTCGGCCCGTGCGAGGGGTCGCTGCACTCGCGGCGGCGTGGCCCGGTGAGCCAGCCGGTGAGGAAGGTGAGTTCGTGCCAGCCCCATACCACCACGGCGCAGACGAAGCCGGCGTAGGCGGCTTCGTTGGAGTGGTGCACGGCGCCGCGCGCGATGCACACCAGCGCCCCCGCCGCCAGCAGGGTGGCGAAGGCCAGCGTCAGGCGGAACGTGGCGCGCGGCAGCCCGTCGAGGAACATGACCACGCCGGTGCCGAACCACCAGGCGAGCACGGCCGCGAGCGGCGGCAGCAGGTAGTCCATCAAGCGCGGCCCGTGGGTCGGGTCGTGGAGCGGGCCATCGCGATCACCAGGCCGGCGCGACGCGGATCTGCGCCGGCAGGTCGTGCCGCTTCACCGGGTGCAGGTAGAGGCGCACGAACGTGGCCGCACCGGCGATGGCATGGCCGGCCTGCGCCAGGCGCCCCATCAGTCCGCCGCGCGCCTTGCCGCGCGCGAAGCCTTCGCTGCAGGCCAGCAGCTTGCTCAGACCGGCGCGGAAGCTCGGGCTGTCGGTGTCGAGCGAGATCGGGAACACCTGCTTGGAGATCTCGGTGGTGATGTCGAAGACGCGGTAGTCGAACTCCTCGGGCTCCAGGCCCATGGCCCGGTGCAGCATGGGGCGCGTGTGGTCGCGCACGTACATCGTGGCGTACACGGCGAGCAGGAAGAAGCGCACCCACAGCAGGTTGAAGCCGCGCAGCAGGTGCGGTTGCGCACGCATCATCAGCGCGAAGCTCTCGCCGTGGCGGAATTCGTCGTTGCACCAGCGCTCGAACCACTTGAAGATGGGGTGGAAGCGCTTGTCGGGGTGGCGCTCGAGCTGGCGATAGATGGTGATGTAGCGCGCGTAGCCGATCTTCTCCGAGAGGTACGTGGCGTACAGGATGTACTTGGGCTTGAAGTACGTGTAGGCCTTGGTCGCCTTCAGGTTGACGAGGTCCACGCCGAGGCCGTAGTCGCGCAGCGAATGGTTGATGAAGTTGGCGTGGCGCGACTCGTCGCGCGTGAGGTAGGTCATCAGCCGCTTGATGTCGGGGTTGTCGACCTTCTTGCGGATCTCGTTGTAGAGCACGCAGCCGCTGTACTCCGAGGTGATGGAGGTGACGAGGAAGTCGAGGAACTCCTGGCGCAGCTCGGGCGGCAGCTCGCGGATCTCGCTGCGGAAAGCCTCGTCGTCGCGCGTGAAGTGGTCGTGGTTGTTGTCGCCCTCGTACTCGGCGAGCATGGCCTCCCACTCGGCACGCAACGGGCTCATGTCGAGGCGGTTCATGGCCTCGTAGTCGGTGGTGTAGAAGCGCGGGCTGATCAGGTTCTCGGTCTTGGCCCGCTGCATCACGTGGTCGCGCGTCTCGATCGAGGGGGTCAAGGTGCTCATGGGGTTCTCCGCGGGTGTGGCGTCGGCGTCAAGGCGTGGTCGACGACGAAGTGCGTGGGCCTGAACCGGCGGGCAGGGCCCAGCGGGCAAAGATGAGGGCGTTGTCGCGCCCGAACGATTCGAGGTCGATGCGCCGCCCGGTGGCCGGGTCGTGCAGCACGAGGCGGCCGAGTGCGGTGACCTGCAACTCGAACGCCTGCTCGGCACCGAGGCCGCGGCGCAGCCGCTCCTGGGCCAGGCCGCGCAGCGTGCCGCGCACGAAGCCCTGCTCGCCCTGCAGCACCTCGATCGTGCGGCCGCTGCGCGCGTCGGTCACCTCGACACCGCCGTCGCTGCGGTCAGCGAAGTGCAGGTGCCGCCATACGGTGGGCGGCGCGTCGTCGAGCACCACGCTCGGGCTGATGCCGGCCAGGCGCACGAAGCCCACCAGCGCCATCGAGGCCACGGCCATGGCCATGGCCCCGAACAGCAGCGGGCGCGGGATGTAGGGAGTGGAGGTGAAGGCCATGGCGTGCGGGCTGAATGTGGGCGCGCTGGCGGCAGTGGGCTCAGTGGGCTAGAGGGCTCAGTGGCCGGCCGCAGCGCCTGCCGCCCGCGGCGCGTGCCGAAGGTGCGCCGATCGGCCGGGCAGGGCAGGGCTTGGGGAGGCGGACTCGGGCGCCGCGGTGGCGGCCTCGTGGTTGGCGGCCGACCAGGCCGCCGCGACCTTGGCCGCGACGCCGTCCACGTCCGGCAGGCAACGCAGCATCGGCTGCGTGCGCTGCAGCCGCCACGGCCTGACGTGCGGCCACAAGTGGGCGTAGGCGATGCGCGTGTCGCCGCGCAGCACGAGCGCGAGGTCGCCGTGATGGGCGCCGAGGCGGTGCACGTTGGCCGCGTCGATGCAGCGCAGCGGCAGGTTGTAGGTCACGGTGAGCACGATGCCCACGCGCATGACGATGCGCTTGTCGGTCAGGGTGTAGAGCGTCGTGCGCGCGCTCAGCCATGCGATCAGCCCGAGCAGGCCGAGCGCGAGCGAGACCAGCAGCAAGCTGCCGGCGAGTGCCTGGCGCACGGCCAGCAGCGTGCCGCCGTCGTGCCAGGCCGTCGCGGCCTGCCAGCCCAGCAGCAGCGCGAAGTAGGCCACCACCACAGGCAGGTGGAAGACCTTGCGCGCCATCCACGCTGCCGCCGGGGCGCCTTGCCAGAGCACGCGCTCGCCGGCCGGCAGCGCCTCGGGCAGCCCGGGTTCGGGCTCGTATTCGTGTTCGCGGCGACCGGCCGTCATGGTGTTCGCTCCTGCGACTGGATTCGTTGCACGCTTGGGCGAACGCTCAGATCAGCGGCTCGGCCCGGCTCGGCTCGGCATAGAGCAGGCCGCCACCGCAGTAGGAAGCAATGCGCTCTTCCTCCAGCAGCGTCAACTGCCCCGGCTGGCGTGGCCGCGGAATGCCCGCGAACTGGTGCGCGAGCAGGGCATGCACACGCACGCCGTCGCGGCGAACGCGGGCGAAGGTCATCGGCACGAGCACGCGCACGCTGCCGGCCGGCCCCTGCACCTCGGCTTCGAGGTAGCGGAAGATCATCTCGGGCATGTCGAGCCAGAGCTCGACCACCGTGCCGGCGGCCTCGCCCTTGCCGTCGAACAAGGTCATGCCGCGCGGGTCGGGGTCGCGCTCGCTCACGCCGTACTCGGGCAGCGCCGAGAGCGGCCGGATGCGCGGGTTGCCCTCGTGGTCGAGGTCGGTGTGGTCGGCGCGGGCGGTCCACGAGCCGGGGCCGATGCCGGCCTCGAGCGGGTCGCCGGCGGGGACGTAGGCGCTGCCGCCGTGGCCCTCCAGCCGCTCGGCCTTGATCGGCGACTCGGCGCCGCTGTTCGAGCGCGGGGCATACACCTTCTCGCCGTTGGCCAGCAGGTACATCTTGGGCTCGGGCACCGGCAGCCAGCCTTCGACGATGCCGCGGTCGGCGATCATCGGATAGCCCTCGCGCCGGTTCTCGCGCACGAGGTACCAGATGAGTCCGGCGAAGAAGATCCAGAACATGTACAGCACGAGCTGTGCGACGTCGAAGTAGGCGGTGAATGCACCCTTGCTCATGGTTTGGGCTCCTGTTTTCCTTGCGGTCTTGCGGTCCGTGCCGTTCCGCGGCGACTAACCCGGGAACTCGGCCAGCCCGAAGCGCTGGCCCGTGGCGGGGCGGCGCGTCTTGCGCACGAGCGGCCCGATGACGACGAGCGTGGCGAACAGCAGCGCGAGCTCGACGTGATAGACGAATCCATAGCCGGTGCCGGCGCCGACGAGTGCCTCGCCGAGCGCGCCGGCCTGGGCCAGGCCGCCCACGATGTCGCGTAGCGCCCCGCCGAGGGCGATGGCAGCGCCGGCGCAGGTCGCCTGCACGGCGCCCCAGGCGCCGATCGCCAGGCCGTGCATGCCGTCGCCTTCGTCCAGCGCCATGGCGGCGACGAGCGTGCCGACCGCGAACAGGCCGGCGCCGAAGCCGATCAGCGTGGTGCCCGTGCGGAAGAGCCAAGGCGCCTGCATGGGTGCCGACAAGGCCACCGCGGCAAAGGCCACGAGCCCGACCACGGCGCCCCAGGCGGCCACGGCATGGGGATCGCTGCCCCGCGCGAGCCGCCGCGCGGCCAGCGCACAGGCGAGCAGGGCGCCCACGGACATGAAGCCGGTGAGCAGCGTCGTGTCACCCACGGGCATGCCGAGGATCTCGCCGCCATAAGGCTCGAGGATGATGTCCTGCATGTTGAAGGCCAGCGTGCCCAGGCCCACCGCCAGCAGGAAGCGGGGCGCGCGACCGCGCTGGGCCAGCTTCTGCCAGTGGGCGCGGAAGCTCTTGCCCGTGACCACGGACGCCGCCTCGCCCGGCCGGCGCAGCGACGTGCGCGGCTCCTGCTTCCACAGGGCGACCAGGTTGAGCACCATCGTGGCCACGGCCGCGCCCTGCACCACCTGCGCCAGGCGCGTGTGGCTGTAGTCGGCCAGCAGCAGGGAGAAGACGATGCCGCTGCCGACCATGCCCACGAGCAGCATCACGTACATCAGCGCCACCACGCGCGGGCGCGTGTGCTCGGGTGCCAGGTCGGTGGCGAGGGCGAGGCCAGCCGTCTGCACCGTCTGCGCACCCGCGCCGACGAGCAGGAAGGCCGCTGCCGCCGCCGCGCGGCCCACCCACACCTGCAGCGAGGTCTCGCCGGCCAGGAGGATGAGCGCGAACGGCATGATGGCCAGCCCGCCGAACTGCAGCCAGGTGCCACCCCAGATGTAGGGCACGCGGCGCCAGCCGAGGAAGCTGCGGTGCAGGTCGGAGCGCAGCCCGATGAGCGCGCGCAGCGGCGCCACCGCCAGCGGCAGCGCCACCATCAAGGCCACGAGCCAGGCGAAGACGCCGAGCTCGACGATCATGACGCGGTTCAGCGTGCCCACGGTGAGCACGGCGACCATGCCGACGCTCACCTGGAACAGCGAGAGTCGCAGCAGCCGCGCCAGCGGCAGGTCGGTGCTGGCGGCATCGGCAAACGGCAGGTAGCGCGCCGCCACCCGCTGCCACTCGATGCGCAGTCCGTGCTGGCGCGACAGGGAAATCACCGGGCTGGCCCCTCGGCGGTGGTCACCTCGAGCGCCTGCGAGGTGTAGAAGCCGCTCTTGACGCGGCCGGTGCGGCCGACGTGCCAGCGCGACAGGCTGCTCTCGGAGGCGAGCATGCGGCGCAGCGCACTCTCGGCCACCGGCTCGATGCCCGGCGCGCGGTCGCGGCGGGGGAAGAGGCGGCCCACGGCGTGCATGGTCAGCAGCAGCGGGTTGCTCGGCGCGAAGGTGAAGACCATCGACGTGCGCGTGCATTCGGCCCAGCGCTGCACCACCGCCATCGCGTCGCTGCTGCGGTAGTGGATGAGCGAGTCCATCGCCACCACGTGGTCGAAGGGGCCCAGGCGCGGGTCGCTCATGTCGCCGCTCCGGAAGTCGATGCGCCCGCCGGCGGCGAAGGTGTCGAGGTGGTGCGCGACGCGCCGGGCCGCGATCTCCACCTGCGAGGGCGAGAGATCGATGGCCACCACGTCGGCGCCGCGGCGCGCGAGCTCCATCGCCATGCTGCCGGTGCCGCAGCCGGCGTCGAGCACACGCGCGCCGTGCAGGTCGGCCGGAAGCAGCGAGAGCAGCAGTTCGCGCATGCGGTCGCGGCCGGCACGCACCGTGGCGCGGATGCCGCTGACGGGGGCGTCGGAGGTGAGCTGCTCCCAGGCAGCCAGCGCCGTGCGGTCGAAGTAGTGCTCGATCTGGC
The DNA here is from genome assembly GCA_016790435.1 of Rubrivivax sp. Classification (GTDB taxonomy): domain Bacteria; phylum Pseudomonadota; class Gammaproteobacteria; order Burkholderiales; family Burkholderiaceae_C; genus Rubrivivax. The sequence continues at coordinate 15,651 of JAEUPE010000183.1, forward strand.
CCCGACGCTCGAGGTAGCTCTGGTCGGTCTGCATCTGCATGGACATGTCTCTCCGGATCCTCTGGATCGGCCTCGTGCGCTCAGTCGAAACCGAGCAGGTCGAAGATCTCGCGGTCCTTCAGCGCCACCGCCGGCAGCGGGTCGGAGCCGGCCCACAGGCGCGCCGCGAGCTGCATGTACTCCTGCTGCACCGCCAGCAGCTCGGGCGTCTCGTCGAGCTCGAACAGCGTGCATTTCTTCAGCCGGCTCTTGCGGATGACGTCGAGCATCGGGAAGCGCGCCATCGTCTTCAGGCCCGTGCGCGCGTTGAACTTGTCGATCTGGTCGGTCTCGTCGCTGCGGTTGGCGATGACGCCGCCCAGCCGCACGCGGTAGTTCTTCGACTTCGCGCCGATCGCCTGCACGATGCGGTTCATGGCGAAGATGGAGTCGAAGTCGTTGGCGGTGACGATGAGCGCGCGCTCGGCGTGCTGCAGCGGTGCCGCGAAGCCGCCGCACACGACGTCGCCGAGCACGTCGAAGATGACGACGTCGGTGTCGTCGAGCAGGTGGTGCTCCTTGAGCAGCTTCACCGTCTGGCCGACGACGTAGCCGCCGCAACCGGTGCCGGCCGGCGGGCCGCCGGCCTCGACGCACATGACGCCGTTGTAGCCGGGGTAGACGAAGTCCTCGAGCTGCAGCTCCTCGCTGTGGAACTCGACCTTCTCGAGCGCGTCGATGACGGTGGGCACCAGGCGCTTGGTGAGCGTGAAGGTGCTGTCGTGCTTGGGGTCGCAGCCGATCTGCAGCACGCGCTTGCCCAGCTTGCTGAAGGCGACGCTGAGGTTGCTGCTCGTCGTGCTCTTGCCGATGCCGCCCTTGCCGTAGACGGCG
>JAEUPE010000236.1 GCA_016790435.1 Rubrivivax sp.
TGCCGAAGGTGGCCGTGACCATCACGCTCGATCCGTAGCCGGCGCAGTTGAGGCTGCCGTCGACGGTGCCCGGGACTTCGCAGGCGGCTTCCTCGCCGGTGTCGACGTCATCACGCATGGGCAAGGCCACGGCCTCGCGAGAGAACACGCAGGCGAGCCCCGACTTGCCTTGCGGCGGGCCGGTCTTGGCTCGCGGCAACACGCCGGCGCGGCGCAGGCGCTGGCGCAACGCGGCCAGCAGCGGGTCGTGCGTGACTTCGGCGAGGTCGGCCACCTCCACCGCTTCGGGGCGGCGCTTGCCGCCCGCGGCGCCCGCCACGACGCACGGCACGCCGGCCTGCAGGCTCCACGACGCCAAGGCTTCCTTGGCACGCACCTGGTCGCAGGCGTCGACGAGGCCGTCCACCGGCACCGGCAGCAGGCCCGGCCAGTTGTCGGCCGAGGCGAACTCCTCCACCGCGTGCACGCGGCAGCCCGGGTGGATGAGCGCGATGCGCTCGGCCAGCGCCTGCACCTTGGCCTGCCCGAGCGTCGGCGTGAGCGCCTGCACCTGGCGGTTGACGTTGGACTCGGCGACATGGTCGAGGTCGACGAGCACGAGCTCGGCCACGCCCGAGCGCGCCAGGGCCTCCGCGGCCCAGGAGCCGACGCCGCCGAGGCCGACGACCGCGAAGCGCGCGGCGCGCAGCCGCGCGTAGCCGGCTTCGCCGTAGAGGCGGCGCAGGCCGCCGAATCGCCGCTCGAGGTCGGCGTCGAGGTCCGGTGCGCCAAGGGGCTGCGCAGCGAGCACCGGCGCGGAGGAGGGGCCGTGTGCCACGGCGTCGCGCGCGCTCAAGCCTGCCTCTCCAGCCGCCACATCTGGAAGCGCAGTGCCGCCACCGCGCCGGCCACGATGCCGCCGAAGGCCACGAAGCTGCCCAGCGCCAGCGTCGACAGGCCCGTGAGCCCCTGGCCCACGGTGCAGCCGAGCGCGGTGACGCCGCCCACGCCCATCAGCACGGCGCCGACGAGGTGGTTGGCGGTGTCCTCGGTGCTGGCGAAGCCTTCCCAGCGGAAGCTCTTCTGCGCCAGCGCCACGGCGGCCGAGCCCGCCACCACGCCGACGGTGCTGGCGATGCCGAAGGTGAGTGCCCGCGTCTTGTCGCTGAAGAGGATGAGCCAGTCCACCGTGTAGGCCATCGGCGCGACGAAGGTCAGCGATTCCATGCGCCCGCCTTGCGTGCCGACGAAGGTCTCCTCCAGTGTCACCGGGTGCTCGGTGACGTGCCCGAGGTGGCCGGTGACCCACCAGCCGCCCACCACGGTGAGGCCGATGCCCACGCCGCCGATCCAGGTGTCGGCCCGCCGCGCCTCGGGCCGCGAGGCGACGAAAGCCAGCAGCGCCAGCGCCAGCGCCACGGCCAGCCAGGGTGCCACGCCACGCGCGGAGCCGAGCCCTGCACGCGCCAGCAGCGAGGGCAGGTCCTGCCCGGCCGGCAGCGGGACAGCCACCGCGTCGACGGTGGCCACGCGCCACACGGCGAAGAGGCCGCGCATCGTCGCGTAGGCGGCGATGGCCAGCACGGCGAAGACGACGATCGCCTTCAGGCTGCCGCCGCCGATGCGCACGAGCGTCTTGCTGCCGCAGCCCGAGGCCAGCACCATGCCGAAGCCGAAAAGCGCCCCGCCGGCGAGGTTCGAGAGCGGCAGCCAGGTCGGCGCCGCGTAGATGCTGTGCCGCGCCTGCACGAGCCCGGCGCCCACCAGCGCGTTGAAGCCGAGCATGCCGGTGGCGATGGCCACGAGCCACATGCTCATGCGCTGCCAGTCGCCCATGTTCACGATGTCGGCCACCGCGCCCATCGTGCAGAAGTGGGTGCGCTGGGCCACCGCGCCGAAGGCCACGCCGAGCGCGAGCCCCGCCCACAGCACGCTTTGCACCAGGGCGGGCAGCTCGGCTTCGGTCACGATGGGCGGCGGGGCAAGGGGCGGGGCGGGAGGGCAGCGAGAGAGCGGCGAGAGAAGGGCCGACCGGGTCGGCCGCCGGCTCGAAAATCAAGTCGGCCACGGGGCCGCCCGGCGCCAAGGCCGGCCGTTCCCGTGGCCGCGATTGTCAACGCGCCGGCAGGCTCGCCAGGCGGTCCTTGCCGGCCTGGGCCGCTTCGGACGCCGGGTAGGTCTTGATCAGGTCCTGGAGCGTCAGGCGTGCGCCGCGGTTGTCGCGCATCTCGGCCTGGCTGTTGGCCAGGGCCAGCAACGCCTCGGGGGCCCGGGGATGGTCCGGTGCGCCGGTCACGAAGGCGCGGAAGGCGTCGATCGCGCCCTTGTAGTCGCGCTTGCCGTACAGCGCATTGCCGAGCCAGAAGCGCGCCTGGTTCGTGTACGGGCTGCCGGCGTAGCGGCGCTGGAAGTTCGAGAGCGACGCGGCAGCGCGCTCGAAGTCGCCGCCGCGCATCACCGCCATCGCGTCGTCGAAGGTCTTGCGCTCTTCGGGGTCGACGCTGTACTCGCGGCCATCGATGGTGACCTTCACCGGCTCCAGGCGGCGCAGGCGGTCGTCCAGCGTCTGGCCGATGTCGCGGCTGCGGCGCTGCAGCTCGGCCACGTCGCGCTGCAGCGTCTCGTTGGCACCGCGCATGGTGGCCAGGTCGGCGCGCATCGTCTCCAGCTGGTTGTTCATGTCCAGCAGGCTGCGGCGCAGCGCGCCGATCTGCTCCACCAATTGCGCGTTCAGCCGCGTGAGCGCGGTGGTCAGCTCCGCCTCGCGCGCCTTGGCCGCGTCCTCGCTCTGCGTGACGCGGGCGCGCAGGTCGATGACCGCCTTGCGCGCCTCGTCGTCCTTGAAGAGCTGGGCATGGGCCGGCAAGGCCACGGCCAGCGCCGCAGCCAGCCCGGCCCAGCGGAGGCCGCGGAACCTGCGCTGGCCGGCCTTCGGCGTCGCCCCCCGGGACTGTGAGAGCCCCCATTGGGCGCTCGGGGGAATGCGGCCGAAGGCCGCATCGGAGGGGAGCATTCCCTTCATCACTTGTCCTTCAGCTCGGCACGGCGGTTCTTGGCCCAGGCCGCCTCGTCGCTGCCGGCGGCGGCGGGGCGCTCCTTGCCGTAGCTCACGGCTTCGAGCTGCGCATCGCTGGCGCCGAGCAGCGTCATCGAGCGCAGCACGGCCTCGGCCCGCTTCTGGCCAAGCGCGAGGTTGTATTCGCGGCCGCCGCGCTCGTCGGTGTGGCCCTCGATCACCATGCGGCGGTCGCGATTGGCCGAGAGCACGCGCGCATGGCCTTCGATCAGCGGCTTGAACTCGTCGCGGATGGCGAAGCTGTCGAAGTCGAAGTAGACGACGCGCTGGCTGGGGGCGGCTAGCAGCGCTGCGCCGCCCGCGCCGGCAGCGCCACGTGTCAGGTCGACGCTGGCCACCTGCGACTGCGGCGTGCCGCCCGCGGTGCCGCCGCCGGCCGGGGCGACCGACGAGCCGCTCGAGCCCGTGGCCCGGTTCTCGACGACAGGCAGCTTGTCCGGCGCGATGGGCGTCGAATCACAGGCCGCCAGCACGCCGGCCAGCGCCAGCACGGACAACACGCGACGGGTAGTGGTCTTCAGGATCATGGGGGCACTCCTTGCCAAGTGGAATCACGCCCGTTGAGAGCATGATGCAGCGGAAAAGGTTCGCTGGGAAAAACGCGCGCCGCGCACACCGAGCGACGATCGAATGCTAAGTGGGCGCAGGCTAGCGTCCAAAGGGGCCCCAGCAGGGCTCGCGCACGTCGCCGCTGCTCACGATCAGGCGCGACTTGATCTTGCCGTCCAGCGTGGTGGTCATCAGCACGTCGGCGCCGCGCAGGCGCGTGGCGTAGACGAGCAGGCGGCCGTTCGGTGCAAAGCTCGGCCGCTCGTCCTCGGTGGTGTCCGAGAGCTGGCGCACCGCACCGGTGTCCATCTCCAGCAGGCTGACGCGGAAGGCGCCGCCCTGGCGCGTGATGAACGCGAGCGCCTTGCCGTCCGGGCTCAGCGTGGGGCTGATGTTGTAGTTGCCGTTGAAGGTCACCCGCTCGGGATTGCCGCCGCTGGCGCCCATGCGGTAGATCTGCGGGCCGCCGCCGCGGTCGCTGACGAAGTAGAGGGTGCGGCCGTCAGCGCTGAACACCGGCTCGGTGTCGATGGCGTTGCTCTTCGTCAGGCGCGTGGGGTTGCCCCCTTCGACCGGCATCGAGTAGATCTGCGTCAGCCCTTCACGGGCCAGCGCCACGGCGAGCGTGCGGCCGTCGGGCGAGAAGGCCGGCGCGCTGTTGCTGCCGCGGAAGTTGGCCACACGCCGGCGCTCGCCGGTGGTGAGGTCCTGCACCCAGACCACCGCCTTCTGGTCCTCGAACGAGACGTAGGCGAGTTGCCGCCCGTCGGGGCTCCAGGCCGGGCTGATGATGGGCTGCGGGCTCGCCAGCGCGACGTGGCCACCTTCGCCGTCGGCGTCGGTCACGTGCAGCGTGTAGCGCGCACCGGCCTTCACGACGTAGGCGATGCGCGTGGCGAAGACGCCGCGCTCGCCGGTGAGCTGCTGGTAGATCTCGTCGGAGATGCGGTGCGCCGCGAGGCGCAGGTCGGCCGCCGGCACCACGGCGCTGCGGCCGAGCAGCTCTTCACCCTTGATCGTGTCCCAGAGCTTGTAGCGCAGGTCGAAGCGACCGTCGGCCAGGCGCGCCACCGAGCCGGCGACGAGCGCGTCCGTGCCCTTGGCGCGCCAGTCGGGCAGGCGCACGAGGCTGCGCTCGTCCAGCGGCTCGTTGGTGGGCACGTGCCGGAAGACGCCGCTGCGCTCGAGGTTGGCGCGCACCACCTGCGACACGGCCACGCCGGCCAGCGCCTCGTCGCGGAAGCTGGCGATCGTGATCGGCGCCTGCGTCGCTCCGACGCCCGCGATCTCGACGCGGAACTGGGCGCGGCCCAGCAACGGGTGTGCCAGGCCCGCGGCCGCCAAGGACGTCAGCAGCCGCCGACGTGCCGCCACGGGCACCGTGCGGCGGGGTGGCGGAGCCGGGGGATTCTCACCATGCATCATCGAAAGGCGCGCTGGGCACCGAGGGGCCCCCAAGGGGCGCAAGGCGCGGATTGTAGGCAGCCCCCCAGGGGGACCCCGTAGGACGACGCCGTGTCTCTTTGTATCGACGCCGATCGGCGCGGATCGGCGTGCCGCTCCCGGCCCGTCGCCCGGCCCGCGGGGCGCGCCGATAATCGCGGCCGCCTCGCCACCCGCGCGAGGTCCGCCCCCGAATGCCCAGCCTCCTCGCGCGCTTCCGGCGCCTCGCGCCCTATTTCCGCACCAGCCGCATCGGGCTGGCGGCCACCATCATCGGTGCCACGCTGATGGCCGTGACCGAGCCGATGCTCGCCGACCTCATGAAGCGCCTGCTCGACCAGGGCTTCACCGGCCAGCAGATCCCGCTGTGGATGGTGCCGACGGCCATCGTCGGTGTCTTCGCGCTGCGCAGCCTGGCCGGCTTCCTCTCGCAGTACGGCCTGGCCTGGGCCTCGCAGCGCGCCGTGCTGCTGCTGCGCGAGGCGATGTTTGCGCGCCTGCTGCGCGCCCGTCCGGCGCTCTTCGCGCAGCAGACGGCCAGCGGCCTCACCAACAGCCTCGTCTTCGAGGTGCAGGCAGGGGTGCAGATTCTCACCAACGCGCTGCTGACGATGGTGCGCGACTCGCTCACCCTCGTCGCGCTGCTGGCCTACCTGCTTTGGTTGAACTGGCAGCTGACGCTCTTCGTGAGCGTGCTCTTCCCGGCCGTGGCCATCGTCATGCGCAAGCTCGGCTCGCGGCTGCACCGACTCACGGTGGAGAGCCAGCGCGCCACCGACGAACTGGCCTACGTGGTGGAGGAGAACGTGCTCGCCTGGCGCATCGTGCGCCTGCAGGGCGCGGAGGCACCGCAGGCGCGGCGCTTCATGCAGCGCGCCGACCTGCTGCGCCGGCTGATGCTCAAGGTGGTGGTGGCCGGGGCCACGATGACGCCGGTGACGCAGATGCTGGCCGCGGTGGCGCTGTCGGCCGTCATCACGCTGGCGTTGTGGCAAAGCGGCACCGGTGGCGCCACGGTGGGCAGCTTCGTCGCCTTCATCAGCGCCATGCTGATGCTGGTGGCGCCGCTCAAGCACCTGTCGGACGTGATGGCGCCCATCACGCGCGGCCTGGCCGCCGTGGAGCGTGGCATGGACCTCGCCGAGACGACGCCGGCCGAAGACGGTGGCAGCCATCGGCCGGAAGGGGCTGCGAGCACGCCGGCGCGGGCGCGCGGCGAGATCGCCTTCGACGACGTGGCGCTGCGCTACAACGACGAGACGGCACCGGCGTTGGCCGGCCTGACGCTGCACGTGCGCCCGGGCGAGACGGTGGCGCTGGTGGGTCCATCGGGCGCGGGCAAGACGACGCTCGTCAACCTGCTGCCGCGCTTTCTCGAGCCCACCTCCGGCCGCATCCTGCTCGACGGCGTCGAGCTGCGCGAGTGGGACGTGGCGACGCTGCGCCGCCAGTTCGCGTTCGTCAGCCAGGACGTCGTGCTGTTCAACGACACCATCGCGGCGAACGTCTCGCTCGGCGACACGGGCGCGGCGGGCGATACAGGATACAAGGGCGACAGCGGCGACAGCGGCGAAAGGGGCGACAGCGGCGGCGCGGCCGGTGACCAAACCGGCGGCGAGACCAACGCGCAGGCCACCGACGCGCGTGTGCGCGAGGCCCTCGCCGCCGCAGCGCTGCTCGACTTCGTCGACGGCCTGCCGCAGGGCATGAACACCGTCATCGGCCACAACGGCGGCGAGCTCTCGGGCGGCCAGCGCCAGCGTCTGGCCATCGCGCGCGCGCTGTTCAAGGATGCGCCGGTGCTCATCCTCGACGAGGCGACCTCGGCGCTGGACAGCGAGTCGGAACGTGCCGTGCAGGCGGCGCTCGAGCGGCTGATGCAGGGCCGCACGACGCTCGTCATCGCCCACCGCTTGTCGACCATCGAACACGCCGACCGCGTGGTGGCGCTGGAGGCCGGGCGCATTGCCGAGCAGGGCACGCATGCCGCGCTGCTCGCCGCCGGTGGCCTCTATGCGCGACTGCACGCGATGCAGTTCAGGACCTGACGATTTCGCAAGCCCGGCACACACCAACCACAAGGAGACACCATGTCCGCACCCATCTCTCGCTACCCCGTGCCTACTCTCGCGCAAGTACCCGACGACATCCGCGAGCGCATCCTCGAGGTGCAGGCGAAGGCGGGCTTCGTGCCCAACGTCTTCCTCGCGCTGGCGCACCGGCCGGCCGAGTGGCGGGCGTTCGTCGCCTACCACGACGCTCTCATGCTCAAGGAGGGCGGCGGCCTCAGCAAGGGCGACCGCGAGATGATCGTCGTCGCCACCTCGTCGGCCAACCATTGCCTCTACTGCGTCGTGGCGCACGGTGCCATCCTGCGCGTCTACGAGAAGAAGCCGCTCGTCGCCGACCAGGTGGCCATCAACTGGCGCAAGGCCGACATCACGCCACGCCAGCGCTCGATGCTGGAGTTCGCGCTCAAGGTGTGCGAGCGCTCGCACGAGGTCAGCGACGCCGACTTCGGCGCCTTGCGCGAACACGGCTTCAGCGACGAGGACGCCTGGGACATCGTCGCCATCACCGCCTTCTTCGGCATGAGCAACCGCATGGCCAATGCCATCGGCATGAAGCCCAACGACGAGTTCTACCTGATGGGTCGGGTGCCGAAGGCGAAGGCTTGAACCGGATGACCGGGGCCGCACAGGCCTTCGGTCCAACAGCACCGCCCGGCCAGGGCAGGCCGGTGCCGCACAAGCGAGGAGACAGGCGATGTTGAGCAAACCGGCCCGATCGGGCCTGCAGGGCGCCGCCCGCGCGTGCGTGGCTGCCGCGGCCACGCTGCTGTCCGCCTGTGCCGGCGCGCCGCCGCCGGGTTCGGGGCCGAGTCGATTGCCTCTGTTGCCCGAGGCGGCGGCCACGCAGCGCGCTGCCACCGTGCAGCGCACGGCCAACGGCGTGGCGCACGTCAGCGCGCCCGACTTCGAAGCACTCGCCTACGGCATGGCCTATGCCTATGCCCAGGACAACGTGTGCCTGACGGCGCAGCACCTGGTCACCGTGCGCGGTGAACGCACGCGCAGCTTCGGCGCGGCGGGCAGTGGCCTGCTCGGGCTGCGGCAAATGCCCAACGAGATCATCGACCTCTTCATCGCCGCGCACATGGACGACGCCGCGCTCGCGCGCGCCGCGGCCGCGCAGAGCCCGGCCGCGCAGGCTCTCAGCCGCGGCTACGTGGCCGGCTACAACCGCTACCTCGCCGACAACACGGGTCGCCTGCCGCCCGCCTGCCACAACGCCGCCTGGGTGAAGCCGATGACGGCAGCGGAGTACCTGCGCATCGGCGAACTCGCGGCCGTGCAGGCCGGCATCGGCGCCCTGGCCGACGCGATGCTCGCCGCGGCACCGCCCAAACCGGCGGGCGCGATCTCGCTGCGGGCACCGACGATCCCCCCCGCTGCGCCGCCGGCCATCGACGTGGTCGCCGCCGCCGAGCTGATGCGCGAGGCCGGCCTCGTCGATTCACCGTTTGGCTCCAACGCCTGGGCCTTCGGTCGCGACAGCACGCGCACCGGCCACGGCATGCTGCTCGGCAACCCGCACTTCCCGTGGGTGGGCGTGAACCGCTTCTGGCAGGTGCACCTCACCGTGCCGGGCCAGTTCGACGTGATGGGCGTGACCATCGGCACCGCGGCCGCGGTGGTGATCGGCTTCAACAAGGACGTCGCGTGGACGCACACCGTCTCCACCGGGCGCCGCTTCACGCTGCACGAGCTGACCCTGGTGCCGGGCGACCCCACCACCTACGTCGTCGACGGCCAGCCCGAGAAGATGCGCGCACGCACCGTCACGGTCGACTCCGGCAACGGTGAGCGCAAGACGCAGCAGGTGTGGAGCACGCGCTGGGGCCCGGTGATCTCGCTGCCGCGCGCCGGCCTCGCGTGGTCGGCGCAGCGCGCTTATGCCCTGCAGGACGCCAACGCCGGCAACCTGCGCGCTACCGACACCTGGCTCGGCCTGGGCCGCGCCACGAGCGTGGAGGAGATGCGCAAGGCGCTGGGTAACCTGGGCACGCCGTGGGTCAACACCATTGCTGCCGACCGGCACGGCAACGCCTTCTATGCCGACGCGAGCGTGGTGCCCGACGTCGACGCGGCCCTGCTGCAGCGCTGCGCGCCGAGCGACGGTGCGCGCCGCCTGTTCGCCGGTGCCGGCCCCGTGGTGCTCGATGGCAGCAAGGGCGACTGCCAGTGGCGGCGCGACCCGGCCTCGCCGGTGCCGGGCCTCACGCCCATCGAACGCCTGCCGGTGGCCGTGCGCAGCGACTGGGTGCACAACAGCAACGACAGCTTCTTCCACACGCACCCGGCGCAGCGCTTCGGTACCACCTCGCCCATCTCCCCGCTCGTGGGCGACGACGTCGTCCGCCAGCTGCGCACCCGCACCGGGTTCGTCGAGATTCCCGAGCTGCTCGCCGCCGGCCCCGTCACGCTGCAAGGCATCCAGCGGCAGCTCTTCTCGAACCGCAACTTCGCGGCCGAGCAGGTGCTGCCGGACCTGCTCGCGGCCTGCGCCGCCGCTCCAGGGGCCCCGACGCCGGAGGCGCGCGACGGCTGCAACGCCCTGCGCGGCTGGGACCGCCGCAGCGACCTCGGCTCGCGCGGCGCGCATGTCTTTCGCGAGTTCTGGCGCAGCGCGATGCAGTTGCCCCGCGTGTGGCGGGTGCCCATGGACAAGGCGCGGCCGGTGCAGACGCCCACCGGCCTCAACCTCGCCGATGCCGAGGTGGCCGCCAAGTTGTGGGAGGCGCTTGCCAACGCCGTCAAGAAGGTGCGCGCCAGCGGCTTCGCGCTCGACGCCACGCTGGCCGAGGTGCAGCGCCCGGCCATCACCGACGAGGCCATCGCGCTGCACGGCGGGCACGGTTTCGAGGGGGTGCTCAACTACCTCGGCGACAACGGCAGCCCGGGCATCGGGCCCAAGGGCATCCGCATCGACTACGGCACCAGCTACGTGCAGACCGTGACCTTCGACGCGCGCGGCCCGGTGGCCGAGGCGCTGCTCACCTACGGCCAGAGCACCGACCCGGCCTCGCCGCACGTGGCCGACCAACTGCGCCTCTATTCGCGCAAGGTGTGGCCGCGCCTGCCCTTCCATGCCGACGAGGTGGCGCGCGAGAGGGTTGGCGAGGTGTTGCGGCTGCCGATGCCGTGAATTCGGCCGGCGCGGCGCGCCCACGCCGCTCCATCCAGGCAGACCGGCCGGTCGGAAGCAAGGCCCCTTTGGCGCATCGGGTTTGATCTGCTTCAAGGCTGAGGCTCGTGCCCGGGCGATGATGCGCGACTGACCCGCCCGCCGACCGCGCGGGCAAGGGGCAAGACACAAGACGGGAGTCCTCTCATGCCCATGCTCGACCCTGCACAAGCTTCCAGGACCACCGACGCTGCCGCCAACGCGCTGCCGCCGCAACCCATCAGCGCCGAGGTGCTGCTGGAGAAGTATGCCAAGGGCGACGAAGCCAGCGCGGAAGACGTGATGCGCCGCGTGGCGCGCGCGCTCGCCGAGGCCGAGGCGCCCGAGCAGCGCGCGCACTGGGCGGCGCGTTTCGAGGAGGCGCAACGTGCCGGCTTCGTGCCCGCCGGGCGCGTGCAATCGGCGGCCGGCACGGGGCTTGCCGCCACGCTCATCAACTGCTTCGTGCAACCGGTGGGCGACAGCATCTCGGCGCCGGAAGAAGGCTTCCCCGGCATCTACACGGCGCTGGCCGAGGCGGCCGAGACCATGCGCCGCGGTGGCGGCGTCGGCTACGACTTCAGCCGCATCCGCCCCAGTGGCGCCTGGGTGGCGAGCACGCAGAGCAACGCCTCGGGCCCGGTGAGTTACCTGCGCGTGTTCGACCGCAGCTGCGAGACGGTGGAATCGGCCGGCGCGCGGCGCGGCGCGCAGATGGGCGTGCTGCGCTGCGACCACCCCGACATCGAGGCCTTCATCCACGCCAAGGACAGCGGCGACCTGCGCAACTTCAACTTGAGCGTCGGCGTCACAGACGCCTTCATGCAGGCGGTCGAGGCCGACGGCGAGATCGAGCTCGTGCACCGCGCCGAGCCCGGCCGCGCCTTCAAGGAAGCCGGCGCCTACAAGCGCGAGGACGGCCAGTGGGTCTACCGCCGCGTGCCCGCGCGCGTGCTCTGGGACCAGATCATGCGCAGCACCTACGACCATGCCGAGCCGGGCGTGCTGTTCCTCGACGCCATCAACCGCGACAACAACCTCGGCTACTGCGAGACGATCACCGCCACCAACCCTTGCGCCGAGGAACCGCTGCCGCCCTACGGCTGCTGCTGCCTGGGCAGCATCGACCTCACGCGCTTTGTGCGCCGGCCCTTCGAGGCCGACGCGAGCTTCGACGAGGGGGCCTTCGCCGCCCTCGTGCCCACCACGGTGCGCATGCTCGACAACGTGCTCGAGCTCAGCCTGTGGCCGCTGCCGCAGCAGAAGGCCGAGGCCGACTCCAAGCGCCGCGTCGGCCTGGGCTTCACCGGACTGGGCGACGCGCTGGTGATGCTCAACCTGCACTACGGCACCGAGGCGGCGCGGGCGCAGGCCGCCCGCATTTCGGAGGTGATGCGCGACGCCGCCTACGGCGCGAGCGTGGCGCTGGCACGCGAGCGCGGCGCCTTCCCGCTCTTCAATGCCGACCTCTACCTCAGCAGCGGCCGCTTCGCCTCGCGCCTGCCGGCGCCGCTGAAGGAGAGCATCCGCGCGCACGGGCTGCGCAACTCGCACCTGCTGGCCATCGCGCCCACCGGCACCATCAGCCTCGCCTTCTGCGACAACGCCAGCAACGGCATCGA
>JAEUPE010000246.1 GCA_016790435.1 Rubrivivax sp.
GCCGTCGTGGTGCATGCCCATCTGCACCGCCTGCTCGGCGGCCGTGTTGCTCGCATCGTCCTTGAACGCCGGCATGTTGCCGGGCACGCCGACCGGTTCGCCCCACGGCATGAAGGGCGTGGCCGTATAGCCCTCGGGCACCGTCAGGCGGTCGGCGGTGCCGGCGGGCACGCTCTTGAAACCGATGCGCGCGGCTGCGCTGGCGGTGCCCGTCGTCGTGCAGCCGCTCATCGCGCCACCGACCGCGCTGGCTGCCGCGGCCGCCAGCGGTGCGAGCAGGAAGGGCGAGAGGCGCGCCAGCGCCGCCGCAGCGCCGCCGCGCAGCACGATGCGCCGCGCGGGGTCGGACACGTCGTGAATGCTCGGGTTGGCGGAGGGATTGCTGTCCTCCATGAGGTCGAAGTCCTTGGCCATCTTCAGTGCTCCGGGGCTCTGGGTTGCGCAGTGGCAGGCATTGTGCGGTGGTGCATGCTGCCGGCAATGGGTGACATCACCGTGGCATGCGGTGGGTGCCCGGAGGGGGCGACGGGGCGCCACCAGGACCGCGAGGGGCACAGGGTGCCGCGGGCCCTCAGCCCACGTGCCGGGCCAGCGCCTCGACGTCCTCGGGGAACAGCTGCCCGGCCTCTGCCTGCAGGATGCGCCCGTCGCGGCCGCGCACCAGCGTCACCGGCAGGCCCTTGGGCTTGGGCAGCGCGCGGTGCAGGGCCGGGCTCACCCAGGCCGCCGGCCAGGCATAACCGCGCCGCTGCAGGTAGGCGCGCGCCTCGTCGGGCTTCTTGTCGATGCTGAAGGTGAGCATCGCCAGGCCTTGGCCGGGGCTGCGCTGGCGCTGCGCCTGCCAGAGCTTGTCGACATGGGGGCTCGTGAGCGCACAGAAGGGGCACCAACTGGCCCACCAGTACAGGAGCAGCACGCGACCTTCGGCCATCGCGGGCTCGAAGCGCTGGCCGTCGAGCAACTCGACTGCAGGCATCGAAATGAGCGTGCCCGGGGCGGGCAGCGGGGGCGCCTTGGCCTCCTGCGCGGCCGCGTCCGGCGCGGGCGGTGCCGGGGAGGCCGCGGAAGGCGAGGCTGACTGCGCCGTGGCCGCCGGTGGCACGAGCAGACCCGCCGCCGTCGCGACGATCCAACGTCGCCGTGGCCAGGAAGAATCCGGCATCGAGCTCATCGCACGCGGACCGTCTCGTGCGCTGAATCGAGGGCCGAATCGAGGCTCGTGTCGGGCACGGTGTCCGGCGCGACGCCGCCGTCTTCGCTCACGTCGGCTGGCGGTTCCGTCACCACGCCCACGGCCCAGAGCAGCGCCACGATGAGCGCCGCCAGCCCGACCACCAGCCAGGGCGAAAGGCGGTGCGCGTTCCACAGGAAGAGCGTCGTGAGCAGCAGGGCCACTGCGAACAACGTGCCCGCCAACCAGGCCGCCTGCTCGGTGATGCGCGGGTCGTAGCGGCCCGACCGTTGGAATCGCTTGAGGTCGAAGGCGGGCTTCGGCCACTTCTCGGCCACGTCGGCCGGCCGCCAGCCCGGTGGCTGGAGCCACACGCGCAGCTTGTCGGGCCACGACTTCGTGCGCCAGCTGTCGAGCGCCAGGTCGCGATAGACCTGCAGGTTGGCCAGGAGCGGGTTCCAGCTCTGCAGCGGCGCACGCGTGCCATAGACGCAGGGCTCGCGCGGATCCTCGGGCTCGTGGGTGCCGAAGAGCCGGTCCCAGACGAGGAAGATGCCGCCGTAGTTCTTGTCGAGGTAGCGGTCGTTCACGGCGTGGTGCACGCGGTGGTTCGAGGGGGCGCAGAACCAGCGGTCGAACCAGCCGAGCCGGTGAATCTGCTGCGTGTGCACCCAGAACTGGTAGAGCAGGTCGATGAGCGCGACAACGCCGAAGACGAGCGGCGGCACGCCCAGCACCGCCAGCGGCAGGTAGAAGATCCAGCCGAGCAGGAAGCCGCTGCTCGTCTGCCGCAGCGCCGTGCTGAGGTTGTAGTCCTCGCTCTGGTGGTGCACGGCATGCGCCGCCCAGAGCACCGCCACGCGGTGGCCGCCGCGGTGCAGCCAGTAGTAGCAGAAGTCGTAGCCGACGAGCGCGGCCAGCCACACCCAGACCGAACTCGCGCTCAACTGCCACAACGACACCTGCTCGTAGGCCAGCGTGTACAGGCCCACCGTGAACAGCCGCGTGAAGACGCCCACCACCTGGCTCATCACGCCCAGTCCGATGCTCGAAAGCGCATCGGCCAGCCGGTAGGTGTTGCGCCCGCGGGCCAGGCCGACCGCGAACTCGAACGCGATGAGCGCGAGGAAGACCGGTGTGGCCAGCACGATGACTTGCGCGGGGGTCATGCGCCATTGTGGCGCCGTGCGGCGCCCGGCGGCGCTTGCGGCATCGTGCCGCCGATCCGAACCAACCCGGGGCCTGGCCGCTGCGGCGGGGGGCGCCGTGACGCTTGTCGCGGCGCGCCGCAGGCCCGCCCTCCTGCGTGCCTCCCGGCGGCCGACATGGCGAAGACAAGAACTTCCTGCCTGCGAAGCCCGCCATGAACCTGCCCAACGTCGCCGCCGCCCACCACCCGGGCCACCCAAGTCATCGCCTCGGCCGGTTGGCCCTCCTGGCGGCAGCCATTGCCGGCATCGCCATGGCCGCCTGCGGCGGCGACGACGAGACCGCGGCGCCCGCGGCGCCGGGCACTTCGCTCGCCGGCACCGCCGCCGTGGGCGCGCCGATCACCGGCGGCAAGCTGCGCATCGTGGATGCGGCCGGCAACGTCGTCGCCGAGAACGTGGCGCTCGGGGCCGACGGCAGCTTCGCGGGCGTCGAACTCACGGGCGCGGGCCCCTGGCGCCTGGAGGCCTGCGGCTACGCCGGCCCGAACTGGACCTGCGTGCACTCGGTGGCGCAGCAGGGCGGCACGGCCAACGTCACGCCGCTCACGAGCGCGCTCGTGCTGCTGGCCAGCGGCAGCTCGCCCGAGGCGCTGATGAGTGGCGCCGCCGCCGGGCTCGACGCCAGCGCCGTGGCGGCCGCGCAGGGGGCGCTGCGCAGCGGACTCGGCCCGGTGCTGGCCAGCGCCGGGGTCGATGGCGACCTGGACCTTGTCACCGGCACCCTCGCTGCCGGCTCGCGGGCCGGCTACGACCGCCTGCTCGACGCGGTGCAGGTGAACACCGGGGTCGATGGCCAGCCCTTCGTGCAGATCGGCTCGCGCATGGGCAGCGGCAACCTCTACCTCGAGCAGGGCGCGCCGGCCGTCGGCAGCCTCAGCGCAGCCGCGGGTGCGGCCGACCTGCCGCTGGCCGGCCTCGAGACCCTCTTCAATCGCATGAGCTCGGCCATCGCCAGCCCCGGGGCCTGCGCCCATGCCGAGACCGGCTTGGCGAGCACGCTGGCGGCCGATGCCGCGCTCAGCCTGGGCGGCCCGTCGATCACGGGCCCGGCCAACGTGGCGCAGGCGCTGTGCACATTCCTGGGCGGCGAGGCCCCCGAGCCGGCGCGCTGGGGCTCGCGATTCATGAGCCCGGTGCTCGGCAAGTGCGACTTCGCAGGTGCGGCACCGGTCTGTGGCGTCAGCTTCTCGCTGCAGGACACCGAAGGCGGCGTCGAGTCGCTCGGCAACGGCATGGCCGTCACCTACACGGGCGGGCAGTGGAAGTTCAAGGGCGACCGCCTGCCGCTGGCGATGCACGCCAGTGCCCGCGTGCAGCGCGACGTGCGCTTCGACGGCACGACGCCACGCGTCGACTACAACCGTGCCATCGCCTTCGAGATCCCCGCCGCGGCGGGACTCGCCTGCGCACGCGTCTCGCAGCGCAACGCCGAGGGCCAGCTCGTCACCTTCGCCTACTTCAAGCGCCACACGGGTGGCGGCATCGAGCGCCTCTCGTTGTGGACGAGCAACGGCCAGGGCAACGACCGCAGCCTCGACCCGCTCGCCGGCACCACGCGCAGCAGCGACGACACCTGGGTCATGCTGCCGCAGGGTGACGACGGCGACGCCGCCGTGCGCCACTTCTTCCGCGGTGGCCGCAGCGTGGTGGTGGACCTCTACGGCAATGCCGCCTGCACGGCCGACTTCCAGGTCGCGGGCACCGCCCGCTACGAGGTGGAGGTGGCCGGCGTGCCGCCGGTGTGGTCGGCCTTGCCGACGCTGCCCTGGCCCGACCTCGCCACCGGCACCCAGACGATGCTGCGCAACCTGACCGTGGCGGCCAACACCGACACGCCTATCGACGTCGGCTGGACTTTCGCGCGCGGCAGCATGGCGGTGGGTGAAGTCATCGTTTGCAGCGATCGCTCGTTGTGCGGCCAGGGCAACCCCGGCCGCATCGGCGAAGGGCGCGCCCGCCCCTCGGCACGCAGCGCCGCCGTCACCCTGCGCAGCGGCGTCGCCGTGGCCGCTGGCGCCAACAAGAGCGTCGCGCTGAGCGGCCGCAACGGCGACGGTTTGGCACTCGAAGCCAACTTTCTGAGCTGCCCCGGCACGCCGGCCGGCCAGGTGTGCCAGGACGGTGACGTGCAGGTCATGCGCGCCGTGGGCGGCGCCGCCAAACGGCGCTAAAGCAGGCCAGGGCGCGCCCGGTGCGCTGGGCGAGGGCGACAGAAGGGCGACGGAAGGGCGATGGAAGGGCGCACGCCGTGCACTCCACGGGCCGCTGGGCGGCCGCGCCTTAGCATGGGCGGGTGAACACCTCCACCCACCCCTCTCCCTTCCTGCCCGCAGCGCGCACGCTGCTCGTCACCGGCGCCAGCCGCGGCATCGGCGCCGCGGTCACGCGGCTTGCCGCCAAGCGCGGCTGGGACGTGCTGGTCAACTACACGCGCGACGCAGCGGCGGCCGAAGCCGTGGCCATCGACGTGCGCGCCGACGGGCAGCGGGCCCTGGTCGTGCAGGCCGACGTCGGCGACGAAGCGCAGGTGATGGCCCTGTATGCGCAGCTCGACGCGGCCGTCGCCTCCGGCCGCCTGGCGCCGCTGGTGGGCCTCGTCAACAACGCCGGCGTCGTCGACCTGCCCGAGCGCGTGGACGAGATGAGCGGCACGCGGCTCGAGCGCATGTTCCGCATCAACGTCTTCGGCTCGTTCTGGTGCGCGCGAGAGGCACTCAAGCGCATGAGCACGCGGCATGGCCACGCCGGCGGCAGCATCGTCAACCTCAGCTCGGCGGCGTCGCGCCTCGGCTCGCCCGGACAGTACGTGGACTACGCGGCAAGCAAGGGGGCGATCGACGTCTTCACCCTCGGCCTGGCGCGCGAGGTGGCTGCCGAAGGCGTGCGCGTGAACGCCGTGCGCCCCGGCATCATCGAGACCGACATCCACGCCAGCGGTGGCATCCCCGACCGCGCGCAGCAGATGGCGCCGCTGGTGCCGATGCAGCGCGCCGGCACCGCCCAGGAAGTGGCGGCGGCGATCGTGTGGCTGCTGTCGGAAGAGGCGAGTTACACGACCGGGTCCGTGTTGGATGTGACCGGCGGCCGGTAAAGTCGGGCCCCATGCGGATTCCAGTCTTCGTCTCCTGCCCCACGGCGCTGAGCAAGGAGCAACATTCCGCGCGGGAGGTCCTCATGGGGTTCCTGGACGAGCTTAACCTGGAGCCGCGGGCGCTGGGCCGGTCGGACTACCCGTCGGAACTGCCGTTGCGCGAAGTCCAGGTCATCGCGCGGCATTGCGCCGGCGGCATGATCCTCGGGTTCGAGCAGTTCCAGGCCACGAGCGGAACCTTCAAGCGCGGCGCGGGCAAGGGCAGCGAGCGCAAGCTCGGCAAGGGAGAGACGGCCGCCTTCCCTACGATGTGGAATCACCTGGAGGCGGGCATCCTCTTCGGCCTCGGGTTGCCGCTCGTGATCTTCCGCGAGCCGCAGATCAGCGGTGGCGTGTTCGACAACGGCGTCACCGATGTCTTCATCCACAAGATGCCGGCGGCGCGCATTTCGACCACCGAGCGCGCGAACCTGAAGGAAGTGCTGCTGAAGTGGTACGGCAAGGTGTCGGCCCAGTACTACGGCGGCGGCTGACCGCAGGCGCTGCGCTCACTCGGCGTAGCCCTTCACCTGCTTCAGCAGTGCGGCAATCTCTCCCGTGGGCGCAGGCGGGCCACCGAGGATGAACTCGAGCTGATCGGCCAGCGTGCGCCAGTGGTTGCGTGCCGGTGCGCTTCGCTTGAGGATTTCATATCGCTGCGCAATGGCGGCCAGCGATGAGCCCTGGGTCTCGCCCAGCAGGTGCGCATACAGGTCGAGTTCGATGCGCGCGGCGTGATTCCAGAAGTCGGGCTCGCTGGCGGCGCGTGTCGCGAGCAGCTCGCGCAGGCGCTTGCGCAGGGCCGGGTCGGGCCGCGGGCGCGCGGCCCTGGGGGCACGGGCATCAGCCATCAGGTGCTGCCGCATCAGGGCGGCCACGACATTGGTGGCGGCGCGATCCCACAGTGCAGGATCGATCTCGTCCGCGAGTTGGAGCGCGGCGCGGTAGGCTGCCTCCATCATCGTCACGCTGTTGCGTTCGTCCTGCGTGCGCCCACCGGCGCGCTCGATCAGCGCCATTCGCTTCCAGGTCGAGCCGATGAGCGTGTGCCGCTCCACCGTCGGCAGCAGTGCGGCGAGCGCGTGCAGGACCTTCAGTCCTTCCTTCGCACGCACCAGCGCCGCATCGATGTCCGCTGCGGTCGCGGCCTCGCCCTTGTCGAGCACGGCGCGCGCGGCCTGACGCCCGATCAGGTTGCCCAGCTTCTCGCTTGCCTTGATCGATGCGCTGGCGTCGTTGCACTTGATCGCCGCCTCGAACCAGCGGATCGCCGCGTCGAAATCGCCCGCGGCCTGGTAGGCCACGCCGAAGGCCTCGGCCACGGCGCCGATGGTCCGCCACAGGGGCCCGTAGCGGCCTTCGAGGTGACCGATGCGGGGCAGCAGCTTCCTGGGGTCGGCATCGCGTTGCCATTCGACCTCGGCCGCGATCTGCTCCAGCGCCAGCGTCAGCCCCGAGGGTGAAGCGACGCCGGCATAGAGGTCCTGCAGCGGTGCAGCCGGTGCCTGTGCGTCGCCGACCGCCGACTGGTAGCGCCAGTGGGGGTCCCCGTAGCACTGGTAGGCCGCCCAGGTGTTGCCGCCGCCCGGGCTGGCCCGCGCGGCACGGCGCGCCTCGGCGACGCTGGTGCCGAAGTTGGCGCCGCCGAGCAGCCGCTCGTAGAAGGTCGTGGCGAAGCGGCACGCCGCCTCGTCGTCCACCGCCCAGCCGGCGGCGACGACGCAGCGCACGCCGATGCGGATCAACGCCTCGGCGGTGCCGGCCGCGAACGCGGCGGCCACGAACGGCGGCGGCGCGGGATCGCCCGGCGCCGCCGCCACGGGCGCCGTGCTGCCGGCGTGGCAGCAATTGAGGAACACCAGTTCGGGCACGCAGCGCATGGCGCTGAACTCGTTCGGCCCGAGGAACGCGCGGCCCGACAGCACGACCCCGCCGGCGGGGCCGGCTTCACCGTGTCCGGTGATGTGCACGATGCGCCAGCGCTTCTGCAGCAGCTTGTTGATCACCGGCCGCGCCGCCTGTTGCAGCGATTCGTCCACCCTGGCGCGGCGCTCGTCCCCGGCACTCTCGCGCAGCTTCTTGAGCACCTCGCGTGCCTCGCGCAGGGCGCCGGGCAGCGCGCCGTAGTGGGGCCGTCCGGCCAGGGCCGGCTCGCCGATGACGAGGATGTGGTCGTCGGCGATCGCATCGCGCCGGCCGCCGGCGTCGTCGCCGGCGAGGTAGAGTTTTCGCAGCAAGCCCGTGCGCAGGGCCCAGGGTTCCTGGGCCGGGCTGCCGGCGTCGTCGCTCGTGTCCAGCAACTCCCACGGGATGGCTGCGGCATGCCGGTTCACCTCCAGCAGGATGCGGCCGGTGCTGCGAAAGTAGGGCTCCATCACCGGGGGCACCAGCAGCTGGAATAGTGTCTTGCCGATCTGCTCATCGACGATCCGGTCGCTGGCTGCCGTGGCGACCAGTTCGTCGACCAGCACCGCCTGCGTGCTTTGCTCGCGCACCTCGGTGCGCGCGCGCCGGCTGTCGAGGGCGAACTCGAGCAAGTTGCTGTTCTCGTCGCGCATCACGCGCACGAAGTCGTGGTCGGCGCCGCGGTAGCTCGTATCGAGCGGCCGGCGCAGTGGTCCGGTGCCGAATCGGATCTGATCGTCGAGCTCGAAGCCCTGTTCGACCGAGTCGCGCATGACGCCGAGATCGCGCCACGCCTCGCTCGCGCGGTCCAGGTACAGCTCGATGAGCTCGACGCGCTGCACGCGCGGCCAGCCGGCACCGGCGACACGCGCATTGGCATCGAGCACGCCTTGCACGATCGCCCGTGCCGCGCCGCCGGCGCTGATGCCCATGCCGCCACTGCCCAGCAGCGTGGCGCAGATCTCGACCGGGCCGTCCTCTTGCCCGCGCGCCCGGTGCTCGGCGGCGCGCTGCAGCCAGCCCAGCACGGCCTGGCGCATCGAGGCGGCGAGCATCGACTCGCGCAGCTTGCCCTCCTCGCCCAGGCCCACCACCACGGCTGCGGGCGGGCGCGCCCAGCCATCGGGCCGGCCGGGGTCGGTGAGCGTGTTGATGAAGACCTGGTGCGTGCCACAGGCCTCGGGGTAGCTGCCGGCGCGCAGCTGCAGCGCCCTCGACATGTTGCCGCCGATCATCTCGTCGACCACTCTCTCGGTGCCCGTGAGGGTGAGCGACTCGTAGTGGCCGACGAAGAGCGCGCGCCGCGCGAAGGCCAGGTTGCCGTTGAGCACACTGACCCGCAGCGCCGGCACGCGGGCGCGGTCCGCATCGCGTGCCCCACCGTCCGGCTGGCCCACGGCCAGCAGTTCGGCCTCGCCGGCACCCGGCGTCACGCCGCCACGGCGCATGCGCGCCGGGCGGCTGGCAACGTGCGTCACCGGCTCGACGCGCTCGCCGCCTCGTAGCGTCGGCAAGGGCGCCAGCTTGTCGGTCTCGCCGCGCACGAGCAGCTCGTGGAAGGCATCGAAAGCGGCCTTGGCACTTGGCAGGCTGCCGTGCTCGCTGTCCAGCGTCCAGGTGCGCACGCCCGGCAGCCGCGCCTTGGCCAGCGGCACGCGGCCGTCGCCGCCGTTCTCCGCATCGAGGTAGACGAAGCCTTCGTCGCCGCGCCACTCGAAGCCGTCGGGTGTGAAGCGCGCGCGGCCGACGACGAGGCAGGTCTTGGCGGCGAAGAGCGGCAGCGCGGTCTTCAGCTGCTCGTCCAGGCGCCGGCGCAGACGCACCGCCTGGTCGAGCACGTCCTGGGGCGGCACGCCCCATTCGTAAACTGCCACCTGGCCGTCCTGCCCTTCGCTGCTGGACCACGTCCGGTGCCACCAGCTCTGTGCGCGCAGCTGCTCGAGGTCGCGCCGCGCCAGCTCGCGCCAGGTCTCTTCGCGCTCGAGCCCGAGCGCCGGGTTGGTAAGTTCGGCCTGCAGCTGGATGAAGCCGGGCATCGCGGCCATGATCCGCCGCGCTTCGCGGTCGGAGAACGGTGCGCCGATGGCGGAGAGTGCATTGCCGAAGGTGTCGTCGCCGGAGAGCACTTGCATCGGTGCCCACGAGCCGCCGTTCGGCGTGCCGAGCATGACGAAGCGCGCATCGGCGTGCGACATCATGCGTTGCCACACCTGTGGGCACTCCAATTGCATCGTGCGTGCCAGCACGCCGCCCATGCTGTGGGCGAGCAGTCGCACAGGCTGGTTCGTCGCCTGGCGGGCATCGAGTTCGGCCTGCACCGCCTTGCCCAGGCGCCGCGCTTCCTGCTCGATCGGCACGCGCCAGTCGAAATCGAACTCGACCACGTCGTGTTCGGCCTGCAGGTATTCGATGAGCTTGTCGTAGACGAGGCCGATGGCGCCGTCGGGCGAGACCTTGTCGTTGCCGCCCGGGTCGTAGGCCAGGCGGTCGAGGCCGCCGAGCAGGCGCAGGCCGAGCCAGATGCGCTTGCCTTCGCGCGCCAGGTTGCTGCCGAGGATGCCCGGCAGCACGAAGACCGCCGGCCGGTGCCCGCGTGGCGATTCGCCGCCGCGGCGCGCAGCGCGCTGGCCGACACTGGACTCGCCGGCCCACGACAGCGGGCCGATGGGCCGGAAGTCGCCCGGGTCCGGGTCCTTCAGCCCAGCCAGCACGGCCTCGGCGGTGAGACGCTCCTCGAAGTAGCCGAAGTGGGTGCTGCGCCCGCCCTGGGCGAGGAAATAGCGTGCCCCGCCGGCCCGCGGCGTGCCGCCGTACATCGAGCGCGTGTGCACGACGAGGTCGTTGTCGCCCCAATAGAAGGCGTCGGCCAGCAGGGTCTTGAGCCAGCCGGTGACCGAGTCGCCCTGCAGGTCGCCGGCGACGACGAAGAGGCGCCCGTCGATCGGCTGCGTGCCGGTGTTGAGCCAGTTCACCTCGGCGCTGCCCGGCACCATGGCGGCGAGGCCGGCGAACTCGTCCACGCGCGTGCGCTGCTGGGCCACGCCTTCGAGGAAGGACACGAGCTCCGCGACCACCGGTGCGCCGCCGAGGCGCAGCAGCCACTGCAGGACTGACAGGTAGGCATCCAGGCGCCCGCTGGCCAGCAGCGTGCCGCGCATGGGGCATGCCACGCGCACGATGCGCTCGACGTGCAGGTCGCGCTCGGCGACGAGGGCCTGCAGAGCCTGCAGGTCGGCGCGCTGCTGCGCGTAGGCCGCACCGGCGAAGTGGCGCAGGTCTTCGGCCTCCAGCTGACGCTGCCCGCACAGGCGCGCCAGCACCTCGCCGACGAGCCCACCGCGCGAGTGCGTGACGAGGTGGAGCCGCGCGCCCTTGGGCAGGGCCCGCGCCAGCGTGAGTGCGTTGCTGATCGGGCTGGCGCCCACGGTGCGGTGGTCGAGCGCATAGACCTGGCCGCCGTAGTGCTTGAACAGCGCTTCCACCTCGCCGGGATAACCCTTCCAGAGCTTGCCGAAGGTGCTGCTGGTCTCGACGAAGGTGCCGTGGATGAAGACGAGGATCGGATGCGGTGTCGGGGCCAGCGGCTGCGTGACCTTGCGCTGCTCCTTCAGACGCTCCAGCGCGCCGGCAGCGGCGAGCGGATACAGGCCCTCGTCGACCTGGCCATCAACGAGGTCGCGCAGGGCGCGTGCTGACAGCGCCGGCAGCGACGCCTTGCCGCGCCCGCGCAGCACGTCGATCGCAGTGAGCACGATGCGGCCGACGAGGCTCCCGCCGCGCAGGCCTCGGCCCGTCGCCGTGCCGCCGGCCCAGCCGAGTTCGGCATCGTCGAGGCGCACTTCGTCAGGTTCGCCTGCCTCTCTACCGTCCCGCGCCGCGCCGCGCCGCTGCGTTGTCTGGGCCAGCAGCAGGTCGCGCGCCGTCGCCGGATGCAAGGTCAGCGTCGGGCCGTCGGCAATGTGCAGCCGCACCACGTGTTCGCCCGGCGTGGCACTGAGCGTGACCTCGCCGCCGGCGCCTCGGGCGGCCGAGAGCCGCACCGAGGCGACAGGGCGCAGCTCTTGAGCCATGGCTGACTCGTCACCACCGATGCCACCGCTGACCCCGCTGCGGGACCCCGCAGCGGGCTCCGCCTGAAGTTGGCCGCGCACGACGAACCGGATGGGCCGGTTCTCCTCGGCCTTCGGGAACTGGGGGCCGGCAGCTGGCATGGGGTCACCTCCTCCTCGGATCGCGCGAGCATCGGCGCAAAGCAGCGCCGGATCAAGCCGCAGGCTCGTGCAGGCTAGGGATGCGGTGCCGGCTGGGCCGACGGCCGCGCGTCAGCCAGGCCCAACAGGTTGGCGGCGCGCATGTCGCCGAAGGTGATGCGCCGCACCGTCACCGGCGCCACGGCGGCGAGCAGGCCGAGCTTGGCCGCCGCGGCGTAGCTCAGGTCGATGACGCGGCCTTCGGCGAAGGGGCCGCGGTCGTTGACGCGCACGACGATCTCGCGGCCGTTGGCCGGGTTGCGCACGCGGGCGTAGCTCGGGATCGGCAGCGTCTTGTGGGCCGCGGTCATCGCGAACATGTCGTAGGGCTCGCCACTCGAGGTGGGGCGGCCGTGGAACTTGCGGCCGTACCAGGAGGCGAGGCCGCTCTCGCTGAAGGCGACGTCGCCCGCCAGGGGCACGTAGGCGCGCCCGGCCACCGAGTAGGGCTTGTTCGGTCCGCCGACGCGAATGGGCTCGAGCCGGGGCACGGCGTCGGGCGTGCGTTCGATGCCGGGCGGCGGGTTCTCCGGCGGGCCGTCGACTCCCGGGGCCGACGCGCAGCCCGTGAACAGGGCGCCTGCGCCGGCAGTGAGCAAAGCGTGAGCGAGGCGCATGGCTTGGGTCGCGTGCAAGGCAGTGTATCGGTGGGTTCGGCGGCACGGAGCGGCAAAGGGCCATGAAACGCCATGTGACGGATCTCACGCGCCCACCCCGTCGGGCATCTTTACAGCCTGCGGCTGCCGGCACGCGGAGGCGATCCAGGATCCAATGGCGACAACCACTTGCCGCTGCTGGCGCGAACCGTGCTTAGGTGTTTGCGCTCCTGCAGGGATCGAAAGAACCATGAACATCAAGCGCACGCTGCCCACCCTCCTCGTCGCCGCTGCCGCCGGCCTCGGCGCCGCGCCGTCGCAGGCCGCGTTCACGTTCGATTCGGCAGGCGACTCGATCACCACGCTGTACGAGTACGCCTACGCGCCCGGCACCTTCCTCAGCGCGCAGATCACGTACACGCTGCAGAGCATCTCCGGCTCGAACGCGACCTTCGCGGTCAGCGTCGGCAACACCACCGCCGCCGGCGAGACTGGCACCAACCGGCTCACCTCCTTCGGCGTGGGCATCATCACGCCCGACCTGGCGGGCACGCAGATCGACAACAGCAGCATCTTCACCGTCAAGGACGGCGGCAGCGTGGATGGCAACGTCGGCGTGGTCGACTTCTGCGCCACGTCGGGGACCTCGTCGGGCTGTGCCGGCAGCAGCAGCAGTGGTGTCACGGAAGCGCAGACGCATACCTTCAACATGACGCTGCGCTTCGTCACGTCCGTGACTGGCGGCGTGACCTTCGACGAACCGTTCTACGTGCGCTACCAACCGGCCGGATCGAATGGCGGGACCGTGATCACCGAGGGCTGCATCGCCGGTACCGCGGGCTGTGGCGGCCAGATTCCCGAGCCCGGCTCGCTGGCGCTGGCCAGCTTGGCGCTGCTGGGGCTCGGCGCCAGCGTGCGCCGGCGCAAGACCTGAAGGCGCACGAAGCGCTGAGCGCACAAGGGCCCGCGACGCGGGCCCTTTTTGCTGGCCTTCTGCACGGATGAGGCGTGGTCGGCGTTCCGATCGCGCTGCCTCGCGCACAGCATGCGGCAACATGCGCCGCGCCATGTCTGCCGCGGACTCTCCACAGCGTTCCAGCCCGTCCACGACGTTGTTGCGGGCGTCCATGTCGCTTGCCGCGGCGGTGTTGCTGGCCGCGCTGACCGCGTGCGGCGACTCCGGGCACTCGAAGAAGCTGGCCTCCGTGGAGCAGCGCCTGGCCGCCGACGACATCGAAGGCGCCATCATCGAGGCGCGCACCGCCCTGCAGTCGCAAGGCAAGTCGGCGCCCGGGCGCCTGCTGCTCGCCAAGGCCCTGCTCGCCAGCGGTGACCTCAACGGCGCCGAGATCGAGGCCGACCGCGCCGCCCAACTCGGCATGGCCGCCGGCCCGCTGGCGCCGCTGCGCGCGCAATTGCTGCTCGCCAGGCGCAAGCCGGCCGAGGTCGTGCAGCAGTACAAGGCTGCTGCGTTCGATGACGCCCGGACGATGGCCGAGCTCCGCGTACCGCTGGCGCAGGCCTACCGCGAATTGGGCAATCTCGACCTTGCTGCGGCTGAAATCGCCAAGGCCGTGGCAACGATTCCGCAGCACGCGCCGGCGCTGATCCTGCAGGCCAGGCTCGCGGCCGCGCGCGGTGACGGCGAGACCGCGCGGCGCCTGGCCGAGCAGGTGCTTGCGGCTGACCCGAAGCACGCTCCGGGGTGGGTACTGAAGGGCGACCTGCTGGCACGCCTGGCCAACGACACCCCGGGCGCGCTGCAGGCCTACCGCAAGGCTGCCGAGCTTCGGCCGCGCCTGGCCGTGGCGCACTCGGGCGCCATCGAGTTGCTCCTGCGCAGCGGCCAGCTCGGCCCGGCTGCCGAGGCGGTCGAAGCCATGGCCCGAACGCTGCCCAACAACGGCACGGCCATGTACTACCAGGCGCTGGTGGCTTACCTGCGCGGGCAGTACGTGCAGGCGCGCGACGTCACGCACCGCCTCGTGCGCGGCGCGCCCGACCAGCTGCCCGCCGTCTATCTCGCTGGCCTCGTGCAGGCGCGCCTGGGCGAAGTCCATCAAGCACAGGCACACCTGACGAAGGCCGTGCTGTTGGCACCCGAGGCGCACGAGCCGCGGCGCGAGCTGGCCGGCATGCAGGTGCGCGCGGGTCAACCGCGCGACGCGCTCGACACGCTCCGCCCCGTCATCGCCGCCGACTCCAAGGATCCGGGCGTGTGGACCACGGTCGGTCGTGCGCACACGGAGCTCGGTGATTTCGCCGCCGCCGATGCCGCCTTCGCCCGCGCCGGCCGCCTCGCACCGGGTGCCGGTACCGTGCGCGTGGAGGTGGGGCGCTCCCTGATCGCGCAGGGGCAGGTGGACCTTGGCCTGCGCGAGCTGCAACTCGCCGGCGACAGCGAAGACGCAGCCGTCGAAGCGATGCTCGCGCAGGTGGCAGTGCATATGAAGCGCCGCGACGCCGCCGCCGCGCTCAAGGCCGTCGATGCCTTCGCGGCGCGGCGCCCCAAGGCAGCGCTCGCCGACCATGTGCGCGGGCGCATCCTGCAAGCGCGCGGCGATCGCACCGGGGCCCGCACGGCCTACGAAGCCGCCGTGGCGAAGGAGCCGCGCATGGTGGCCGCCGTTTCGAGCCTGGCCGACCTCGATCTCGCCGACGACAAGTTCGACGACGCGCGGCGCCGCTACGAAGCACTGCTCAAGCTCGAGCCACGCTCCGCCCCCGCGATGATCGCGCTGGCCGCCATCACGCGGCGCGCCGGTGGCAGCCGAGCCGACGCCACGCGCTGGATCGACCGAGCCGTCGCGGCCGCGCCGACCGACGCAGGCATATGGCGCCAGGCGATCGACTTGCACCGCCGCGAAGGCGACGACGAAGCGGCACTCGCGCGCGCGCAAGCCGCCCTGGTGGTGCTGCCCGACCACCCGGAGGTGCTGGCCGACCTCGCCGCAGTGCAATTGGCCGGCGGCGAGCGCCGACAGGCGTTGACGCACCTGTTGCGTCTCGTGCACCTGCTGCCCAATTCGGCCGACGCGCACCTGCGCCTCGCCGAAGCGCAGCTTGCCAGCGGCGACCGAAATGCCGCCAGCGACCACGTGCTGCGCGCCCACAAGCTGGCGCCGACGTGGCCGCCCGCCGTGCGCGCGGCGATGCGCATGGCTGCGCTGGAGGGCGATACGCGCAAGGGCGCGGCCCTGGCCGAGCGCGTGCGCGAGGGCGCACCCAAGGAGGCGCTCGGGTGGCTCGTCGAGGCCGAGTTCGAGGCGATGCGTGGGCAGTGGGCGCGCGCCCTGCCACTGCTGCGCGAGGCCCACGCCGTGCAGCCCGACGCGGCCACGGCCGTGGCGCTGCACGGGGCGCTTGCGCGGCCTGAAGCCGGGGCGCCGGCCGCCGCGGCGCGCGAGTTCGAGACTTCGTGGCTGCGCGCGCATCCCGGCGACGCTGTCTTTCTCGCCTACCTCGGCCGCGCCGCGGCCGGGCGTGGCGAGTTCTCGCTCGCGACGCTGCGGCTGAAGCAGGCCCATCAAGCCGACCCGCGCAATGCGCTGCTGCTCAACGACTTGGCCTACGCGCAGGTGCAAGCGCGCGACCCGGGCGCACTGGCCACGGCAGAGCGCGCGCGCCGCCTGGCGCCCTATTTGCCCGCGGTGATCGACACGCTGGCTGCGGCCCTTGCGGCCAGCGGTCAACTCGAGCCGGCGATCGCGCGGCAGACGGAGGCCTTGGCGCTCTCGCCGAAGTCACTGCCGATGCGGCTGCGCCTGGCGCATCTGCATGCCGACGCCGGCCAGAAGGACAAGGCCCGGGAGGAGGCGAAGCGCGTCCTCGCGATGCAGCCGCGCGAGCCCGAGCGTGTTGCCGCCCAGAAGCTGCTGACGCGCCTGGGCGGCTGATTCGACTGGCACGGCCGCCCCGCCCGCGACCGCGCGACCGCGCGATCGCGCCACCGCCCGACCTGCCGGGCGCGGGGGACGCAAATCCGATGCGCGCGCCGCGCCGCCGGCGGGCCCGCGACGCCCCCTGCCGATAATCCGGCGATGAGCCCGCCGGCCCCACCGCGCAGTCGCCTTGCGCTGTACCTCGACCTCGTCCGCTGGGACCGCCCCGCCGGCTGGCTGCTGCTGCTGTGGCCGACGCTCTCGGCGCTGTGGATCGCCGCCGACGGCTGGCCGGGCTGGCACCTCTTCATCGTCTTCGTTGCCGGCACGGTGCTCATGCGCAGCGCCGGATGTTGCGTCAACGACGTGGCCGACCGCGAGTTCGACCGCCACGTCAAGCGCACCGCGGCACGCCCGGTGACGAGCGGCGCGGTCTCGGTGCGCGAGGCCCTCGTGCTGGGTGCCGCGCTCGCGGCAGCGGCCTTTGCGCTGGTGCTGACGACGAACCCGGCCGCCATCCTGCTCAGTGTCGTGGCCTTGGCGGTGACGCTCCTCTACCCCTTCTCCAAGCGTGTCGTCTCGATGCCGCAGGCCGTGCTCGGCGTCGCCTTCAGCTTCGGCATCCCGATGGCCTTCGCGGCGGCGCAGGGCAGCAGCGAGTGGCGGCTGGCGGCCATCCCCGAGGCCGTGCCGCCGCATGCCTGGTGGCTGCTGCTGTCCAACCTCTTCTGGGTGCTGGCCTACGACACGGAGTACGCGATGGTCGACCGCGACGACGACCTGCGCATCGGCATGAAGACTTCGGCCATCACGCTCGGTCGCTTCGACGTGCCCGCTGTGATGGTCTTCTACTGCATCTACCTCGCGAGCTGGGCGGGGCTCGGCCACGCGTTGGGCCTCGGCGGATGGTTTCTCGCCGGCATCGCAGCGGCGGCGGCGCAGGCGGCATGGCACTTCGCGCTCATCCGTGACCGCACGCGCGACGGCTGTTTCAGGGCCTTCCGCCAGAACCACTGGCTCGGCTTTGCCGTCTTCGCCGGCGTCGCCGTCGATCTCGCGCTGCGCTGAGGCCTCGCGCCGTGCCCGCTCCGGCGGGCCGGGGCGGAGTCGTCGCGCGCAGGCCCGATGGCCCGGCGCCTAGGCGCCCTGGCCGAACTCGTCGCCGAGCTCCTGCGCGCGTCGCTCGGCGGCGCGCAGCGCCTTCACGAAGGCGGCTTTGACGCCGTCGGCCTCGAGCGACGTGATGGCGGCATGTGTCGTGCCGCCCTTGGAGGTGACCTGTGCACGCAGCGTCTCGGGCGAGTCGGGTGAGCGGCGCGCGAGCTCGGCTGCGCCGTCGAAGGTGGCGATGGCGAGGCGCCGGCCCTGCTCGGCGCTGAGGCCCATCTGCACGGCGGCGTCGATCATCGCCTCGAGCACGTAGAAGACATAGGCAGGGCCGGAACCGGACACCGCCGTCACGGCGTCGAGATCGGCCTCGCGCGGCAGCCAGGTCGTGGCGCCGGTAGGCGCAAGCAAGGCTTCGACGCGCGCGCGCTGCGCTGAGCTCACGGCGGCCGTGGCGTGGAGGCCGGCGATGCCGCGGCCGATGAGGGCCGGCGTGTTGGGCATCGCGCGCACGATGGCCGACTGCGCTGGCTCGAGCCCCATTGCGCGCGCGATCGCACCCGTGCGGATGCCCGCCATCACCGACAAATGCAGCGCCCCGCGCACGAAGCCGGCACATGGCGCGGCGGCTTCAGCGAAGAGCTGCGGCTTCACCGCCCACACCACCGTGCCAGCGCGCGCCAGCCGTGCATCGGCCATTGCCTGTGCGTGCACGCCGAAGGCCTGCGCGAGCTTGTCGCGTTGGGCTTCGAAGGGCTCGACGACGACGATGTCGGCGCGCGCCCGCCCCCCTGCCACGAGGCCGCCGATGAGCGCGGAGGCCATGTTGCCGCCGCCGATGAACGCGACGACATCGTCGTTGCGAGCTGCATTGGCAGGTGTCGTGGATGGCGCTTCGGAGGGCATGCGGCCAGTGTAGCCAGCCCATGCAAAGGTGGCATGGCCGACGCGTGCCGAGGCGCGCACAAGCGCGGGGCCCACCGCTACAGTGCGCGCCTGGCCCTCCCGCCGGCCGGGGTGCGCGGCGATCCCGCGCGACACGGTCACACGCCAGCCGGCATCCGCATTCGACGATGCGAAGTCGGCGCCACGCAGGCACGAGCCCGTGCCGCACGCAACCCAAGGCCCACACGATGAGCTTCTCCAACCTCTCCTACGTCCAACCCACGACCGAAAGCCCCTGGGGCACCTACCTCGGCCAGATCGACCGCGTCGTGCCGTACCTCGGCCGCCTCGCGCGCTGGACCGACACCCTGCGCCGTCCCAAGCGCAGCCTGATCGTCGACATCCCGATCGAGATGGACGACGGGCGCATCGCGCACTACGAGGGCTTTCGCGTTCAGCACAGCCTGACGCGCGGCCCCGGCAAGGGCGGCGTGCGCTACCACCCCGACGTCACGCTCGAGGAGGTGATGGCGCTGGCGGCCTGGATGAGCATCAAGAACGCCGCCGTCAACCTGCCCTTCGGGGGCGCCAAGGGCGGCATCCGCGTCGACCCGAAGGCGCTGTCGCTGAAGGAGCTGGAGAAGCTGACGCGCCGGTACACGAGCGAGATCGGCATCATCATCGGGCCGCAGCAGGACATCCCGGCACCCGACGTGAACACCAACGCGCAGATCATGGCGTGGATGATGGACACGTACTCGATGAACGTCGGCGCCACCGCCACCGGCGTCGTCACCGGCAAGCCGCTGCACCTGGGCGGCAGCCTCGGCCGCGTCAAGGCCACCGGCCGCGGCGTCTTCGTCACCGGGCGTGAGGCCGCACGCCGCCTCGGCCTGGACTTGCAGGGCGCACGCGTGGCCGTGCAGGGCTTCGGCAACGTCGGCAGCTCCGCGGCCGAGCTTTTCCACCAGGCCGGCAGCAAGATCGTCGCGGCGCAAGACCACACCGGCACGATCTTCAACGCCCATGGCTTCGACCTCGCCGAGCTGGTGCCGCACGTGAAGAACACCGGTGGCGTGGCCGGCTTCAAGGGCGGCGACAGGATCAGCAACGACGACTTCTGGAACGTCGAGACCGACATCCTCATCCCCGCGGCGCTTGAGGGCCAGATCGACGTCGCGCGCGCGCGCCAGCTGAAGACGAAGCTCGTGCTCGAAGGCGCCAACGGCCCCACGCACACGGCGGCTGACGACATCCTCGCCGAGCGCGGCATCCTCGTCGTGCCCGACGTCATCTGCAACGCCGGCGGCGTGACGGTGAGCTACTTCGAGTGGGTGCAGGACTTCAGCTCGTTCTTCTGGACCGAGGACGAGATCAACGTGCGGCTGGACAAGATCATGGTCGGCGCCCTGAAGAACATCTGGGACGCGGCCGACCGGCACAAGATCACGCTG
>JAEUPE010000266.1 GCA_016790435.1 Rubrivivax sp.
GCTCGCGGCGGGCGTCGATGATGCGCAGATCGGCAAGGCTCGTCTGGCGACTGTGCGCATAGACGTCCGGCGGCAGCGGCAGGCGCACGAAGGCGCCGGCTTGTTCCACGACGATGGGCGCCTCGTGACGGAAGGTGGGCGCTTCTTCCGGTGCAGCGCGGGCCGGCAGCGCACTCGCGAGGCCGGCCAGCCCCACGGCCACAGCGGCCAAGGCCCGACCCGCCGGGCTGCTGCGCGGGCCTGGTGCGGCCGGACGGCTCGGCCTCCTTCGGGGGGCGCTGTCAACCCTGCGCATCTCGGACCTCCTTCGATGGCAACGGCGCCACATACCCGATCACGAGCATCAGCACGCCGACACCGATGAACGAGACGATGCGCGTCACCGTGCCGCTGCCCGACAGGTCGACGAGCACCAGTTTCAGCACCACCGCAGCGAGCAGCGCTGCGCCCACGACCCACGGTACGCGCAGTGTGCGCCGCGCCGCCAGCCACATCAGCGCCAGCGCGGTGGCGGTCCACAACAGCGTGATGCCGGTGTGCACCGGCAGCGAATGCACCCAGGCCTGCAGGCGATACGGCACGCCGCCGTAGTGGTGGAAGGCGCGGATGAGAATGGCGTTCAGCCACACGAAGCCGGCCCCGCCCATCACCGCCGGCGCCAGCCAGCGGCGTGCGCCCAGCGCATCGCGCACGGCGGCCGACTGCAGCCACGACCACACGCCGACGAGCGCGATGCCCACGCCCACGTCGAGCGGGTTCAACAGCGGCACATGCGGCAACGGCCGCGCTGCGCCGCTGCTCAAGGCGTTGGCCAGCAGCGTCCAGCCCCACAGCGAGAGCGCCAGCGCGCCCGCCGCCCAGAGGCCATAGGCACCGGGCGCCGAGACAAACGGCCAACGCCGCGCGACCGCCGGCCGCAGCAAGGCCATCAGCAAGAGCGCCGGCGCCACCAGCCAGCCGAGCCAGGCCCAAGCGTTGGTCGTGTCTCCCAGCTCCGCGGTGAGGGCGCGACCACCGAGCGCGCCCAGCGTCGCGAGAACGAGGACACCGACGACGTGCACCACGGACCGCAGCGCTGTCACCCACCGCGGCGCCGCCCAGCGCAGCACCGCGAGGTGCGTGGCCAGCGCCACGGGCCACGCCCAGAAGCCGCCAGCGGCGAGCGGCTGCCGCAAGTCCACCAGCGAATCGAGCGTGGCCAGCGCGAGCAGCGCCGCGTGCAGCACGGTCGGCCACGCCGGCGCCGGCCAGTCCCAGCGCACGGCAAGTGCCGTCGCCACCAGAGCGATGGCGCTGCCGGCGACCAGCCAGGCCGAGGCAGCATAGGGCACCTGCACGAAGTGCCCGATCTGCAGCGCCGCCGTGCCGAGCGCAAAGAGCGTGGCCCAGGCGACGAGTGCCGGCTCGGCCAGGCCCTCGCCCGGCATCGCCCGGCCGGCCGCCACGCCGCGGCGCACGATGAACGCCGCCAGCAACGAACCCGCCACCGCCATCAACCCGTTGAAGAGGTAGCCGTTGAAAATGACCTTCGGCACGCCGTGGCGCTCCATCGCCCACACCAGCGTCGGGCCAGCCAGCGCCAGGAGCGCGTAGCCGAAGCCACGCGCCAGCCGCCGCGACTGCCGGAAGCCGAGCCAGACGAGCCCGGCCCCTTCGAGCGCCCACGCCCCGGCCGTGCTGCGCGCGTCGAGCGCGAACGGGATGACGAGCGTGAGAAAGACGACGGCGATGGCCAGGCTCGCCTCGAACACCAGCCCCATGCCCGCACGCCGCCGCAGCCACAGCGCGAGCCCGACGTAGAAGGCGGCCAGCGCCAGTGCCGACAGCGCGCTGCCGAAGGGCAGGTGCCGCACCATGCCCAACTGCAACGCGAAGGTGATGGTCGGCAGCCCGAACAGCAGGCTGCCATTGACCCAGGCTGCGCCGCGCCCGCCATCGGCACCGACGCGGTGGTCCGCACCCTCTTCGCTGGCCGTCACGGCGCGGCGCGCCGGCATGAGGCCGATGGCCGCGAACAGCAGGAAGAAGGCGATCAGGAACGCCTGGCTCGACGCGTAGCGCTCGGGGCGGTAGTCGATGACGCCCCACAGCGTGCCCACGCCGAAGGTGGCAAAGAACCCGATCAGGTTGAGCATGCGCCAGTGCTTGAACCACGCCACGCCCGCGATGCCGAGGTCGAGCGCCAGGTAGTAGGCGAACAGCGCCACGTGGTTGCCGCTGCCCGTGGACACGAGCAGCGGCGTCGCGAAGCCGCCGAGCGCGCCGATGACCGCGAGCGCACGCGCGTCCTGCAGCACAGCGAGCGCTGCGGCGAGCGCCGCCACGCCCACCATGAGGGCGAAGGCCGCGAAGGCCGGGATGACCTGGTAGGTGCGGAAGGCGACGAAGAGCGTGAGAAAGAGCGCCGCCACCGCGGCCCCCTGCAGCACCTGCGCATAACCGGCGCGCCGGTGGCGCAGGCGCCACCCGAAGCCGAGCAGGCCCACCGCCGCCGCGCCGATGGCCGCGAGGCGCAGCTCGATGGGAAGCTGCACATGCTCGCTCGCGAACTTGGCGAGGAAGGCCAAGCCGACGAAGAGGATGGCCACGCCGAGCTTGACAATGGTGTTGCCGCCGAACAGCCAGGACTTGACCGGGGCGAGCCAGTCGCGAGGTGGCGCGGCCGGCGGACGGGGCTCGCCCCGGTGCTCGCGCGGGCTCTCGGAAATGAACGCCTCGTCACGTGGGAGCACGGGCTCGGCTGAGGCGGGCAGTCTGTCGGCCGCGGCGGCCGCAGCGCCCCCGCTCTCCGCCCGGGCTTCGGGCACGGGCTCCGGTCGTGCGGGTTCAGCGAGGGGCGCGGGCGCCGCCGGCGAGGCCGCAGCAGCTTCAACACCGTGCGTCGCCACGGGCGCCACGCCGCCGCGCGGCATCTCCTGCAAGGCGCGCCGCAGTTCCACGATCGCCGCCTCCTGCCGCGTCACCCGCACCAGGAGCCATGCCAGCACGCCCCCGACGGCGGCACCAAAGAACCCGTCACCCGCCGCGCCCCCAAGAAGGACGCCGGCAATGATGGCGATGATGAGCATGCAGCCTCGTTCCAAGTCAACCCGACGAGGGCACTCTAGCCCTGCCGGCGAAGCTGCGCCGGCCGGGGCACGCGCTGAATCGCAGGTATCGCGGCATGCGCCTCACGGCATCGAGCGAGTCCCCACTGTCGAGGGAGCTGCGCACGCCGGTGGCCGGTGCCTCAGTCCACGCCGCGCGCCCGGTCGGCCTTGAACTGGCGCTGGAACTCGGCGAAGCGGCCGGCGTCGAGCGCCTCGCGCACCTCGCGCATCAAGTTCACGTAGTAGTGCAGGTTGTGGATCGAGGCGAGCATCGGCGCCAGCATCTCGCCGCAACGCTCGAGGTGGTGCAGGTAGGCGCGGCTGAAGCCGCCCGGGCTGCCACCACCGGGCAGCGGCGTGCCGGCGCAGGCGTGGCAGGTGCACGTGGGGTCGAGCGGCCGCTCGTCCTCGCGGTGGCGGGCATTGCGGATCTTCAGGTCGCCGAACCGCGTGAAGAGGTGGCCGTTGCGCGCATTGCGCGTCGGCATCACGCAGTCGAACATGTCCACGCCCGCGGCGACGCCGTCGACCAGGTCCTCTGGCGTGCCCACGCCCATCAGGTAGCGCGGCTTGTGCGTTGGCAGCAGGCGCGGCGTGTGCGCCATGATGCGCAGCATGTCCTCCTTCGGCTCGCCGACGCTCACGCCGCCCACCGCGTAGCCGGGAAAGTCGAGCTCGGCGAGCTGCGCCGCCGACTCCTCCCGCAGCGACTCGAACATGCCGCCCTGCACGATGCCGAAGAGCGCATTGCGGTTCTCCAGGCGCGCGAACTCGTCGCGGCTGCGCTTCGCCCAGCGCAGGCTCATCTCCATCGAGGCACGTGCCTCGGGCTCGGTGGTGAGGTGGCCCTTCGTCTCGTAGGGCGTGCACTCGTCGAGCTGCATGACGATGTCCGAGTCGAGCACGGTCTGGATCTGCATGCTGATCTCGGGCGTGAGGAAGAGCTTGTCGCCGTTCACGGGGCTGGCGAAGCGCACGCCCTCCTCGCTGATCTTGCGCATCTCTCCCAGGCTCCACACCTGGAAGCCGCCGCTGTCGGTGAGCATCGGCCGCTTCCAGCCCTCGAAGCGGTGCAGGCCGCCGAACTTCTTCACCACCTCCAGGCCCGGGCGCAGCCACAGGTGAAAGGTGTTGCCGAGGATGATGGCCGCGCCCATCTCCTCGAGCGAGCGGGGCAGCACGCCCTTCACGGTGCCATAGGTGCCCACTGGCATGAAGACCGGCGTCTCGACGACGCCATGGTTGAGCGTGAGGCGACCACGGCGCGCAACGCCCTCGGTCTTCAGCAGTTCGAAAGTCAGCATCGGCCGGATTGTCCGGCCTCGGGGGCAGCCCTCGCCAACCACATGCAGTCGCCGTAGCTGAAGAAGCGGTAGCGCGCCTCGACCGCATGCCGGTACAGCGAGCGCACATGCGCATGCCCTGCGAGCGCGCTCACCAGCATGAGCAGCGTGCTGCGCGGCAGGTGGAAGTTGGTGAGCAGCCGGTCGACGGCGCGGAACTCGAAGCCCGGCGTGATGAAGAGGTCGGTGTCGCCGCGGCACGGCTCGACGATGCCGCGCGGCGAGCGCATCGCCGCCGATTCGAGCGCGCGCATCGCCGTCGTGCCGACGGCGACGATGCGCCCACCCGCGGCACGCGTGCGCGCGATGGCCAGCGCAGCCTCCTCGCCCACCTCGAACCACTCGCTGTGCATCACATGCTCGGCGAGCCGCTCGGCACGCACCGGCTGGAAGGTGCCGGCACCCACGTGCAGCGTCACGGCCACGCGCTGCACGCCCTGCGCGGCGAGCGTGGCCAGCATCGCCTCGTCGAAGTGCAGCGAAGCGGTCGGCGCGGCCACCGCCCCGGGGCGCGCCGCCCACACCGACTGGTAGCGTGTCTCGTCCTCGGGCGCGTCGGCATGCGTGATGTACGGCGGCAGCGGCACGTGGCCGAAGCGCTGCAGCAGCGCCAGCGGGTCGGACGGGAAACGCAGGTGGAAGAGCGCGTCCTCGGGCCCGGCACGGCCGAGCACATCGGCCTCGAAGCCCTCGCCGTCGGCACCCACGAACCGGACCCGTGACCCCGGCCGGGGCGACTTGCTCGCGCGCAGGTGCGCCCAAACCTCGCGCGGCTCGCCCGCGGCGGGCGGCGGCAGCACGCGCTCGACGAGGGCCTCCACGGCGCCGCCGGTGGGCTTCTCGCCCAGCAGGCGCGCGCGCAGCACGCGCGTGTCGTTGAAGACGAGCAGGTCACCCGCGCGCAGCAACTCGGGCAGGTCGCGGAACTGGCGGTCGACCGGCCACTCGCCGCTGCCGTCGAGCAGGCGCGATGCGCTGCGCTCGGCCAGCGGATGCTGGGCGATCAGCTCGGCGGGCAGAGCGTAGTCGAAATCGTCGAGGGTGAGCTCGGTGGGCATGTGGCGCGATGGCGGCACGTTGTCGGCACTCTTGTCGGCACGTCGGCGGCGCGGGTGGACCCGGGCGCGCGCGACGGGGGGCACGGGTCAAAATTGTCCCATGCGCCCCTCGAAACCCGCATTCCCTGATCGGTGGCTGTGACATCTCGCGCCCGCAAGGCCGAGGCTGGGGCCGCGAAGCCTGCCGACCTTGCGAGGCCCGGCGAGCCAGGGGTGGCCGGGCCGGGCGCGCCGGCCGTGGCAGGCACGGCGAGCCCGGCCAGCGCGGCGCGCACCCTTTCGGCGCCGGCGCGGGCGATGCAGAAGCTCGGCCTCGCGCGCGACATCGACCTCGCGCTTCACTTGCCGCTGCGCTACGAGGACGAGACCCGCATCACGCCGATCGCCGAGCTCGCCGACGGCGACACGGCGCAGGTGCAGGGCGAGATTCGCGACTGCCGCGTCGAACACTCGCGCACGCGCCGGCACCTGGTGGCCCGCGTGCGCGACGCGACCGGCGAGCTCGTGCTGCGCTGGCTCAACTTCTACCCTTCTCAGCAGAAGCAGCTCGCCGCGGGGCGGCTCGTGCGCGTGCGCGGCGAGGTGCGCGGCGGCTTCCTCGGCCTGGAGATCGTTCACCCGGCGCTCAAGGTGGTGGAGCCGGGCGCGCCGCTGCCACGCTCGCTGACGCCGGTCTACCCGAGCACGGCGACGCTGCCGCAGGCTTATCTGCGCAAGGCGGTGGACTCGGCGCTGGCGCGCGCGTCGCTGGAGGAGATCCTGCCGCCGGCGGCATTGCCGCCCGGCCTGCCATCGCTGCGCGAGGCCCTGCTGTGGTTGCACCACCCCACGCCCGAGACCTCGTTCGCGACGCTGGAGGATCGCAGCCACCCGGCCTGGCAGCGGCTGAAGTACGAGGAGTTGCTGGCGCAACAGCTCTCGCAGGCGCGGGCACAAGCCGAACGCGCGCTGCTGCAGGCGCCACCGCTGCGCGCCACGGGGCCGAATCACCTGCGGGGCCGGCTCGCCGCGGTGCTGCCCTTCACCTTGACGGCGGCGCAGCAGCGGGTGGTGGCCGAGATCGAGCGCGATCTGGCGCTCGACAAGCCGATGCACCGCCTGCTGCAGGGCGACGTCGGCAGCGGCAAGACGGTGGTGGCCGCCCTCGCCGCCGCCACCGCCATCAGCGCCGGTTGGCAATGCGCGCTGATGGCACCCACGGAGATCCTCGCCGAGCAGCACTTCCGCAAGCTCGTCGGCTGGCTGGAGCCGCTAGGCGTCCGCATCGCCTGGCTCACCGGCAGCCGCAAGGGCAAGGGACGGCGCGAGATGCTGGCCCTGGTGGCCAGCGGCGAGGCGGCGCTGGTGGTGGGCACGCACGCCGTCATCCAGGACGACGTGCACTTCGCGCGGCTCGGCCTCGCGGTCGTCGACGAGCAGCACCGCTTCGGCGTCGAGCAGCGGCTGGCCCTGCGCGCCAAGCTGGGCGCGCACGCGGAGGACGGCGCCAACCTCGGTGCCACCTCGAGCGCAGGGCCCCCGCCCGCAGCGCCGCGCGGCCTCGAGCCGCACCTGCTGATGATGACCGCGACGCCCATCCCGCGCACGCTGGCCATGACCTACTACGCCGACCTCGACGTCAGCTCGCTCGATGAGCTGCCGCCCGGCCGCACCCCCATCGTCACCAAGCTCTTCGCCGACGACAAGCGCGACCAGGTCATCGCGCGCATTCGCGCCGAGGTGGCACATGGCGATGCGGGCGGCGACGCGGGCGCCGTCGGCTCGGGCTCCGCATCCGGTTCGGCGTCGACCCCGGGCCGCCAGGTCTACTGGGTGTGCCCGCTCGTCGACGAAAGCGAACACGTGGACCTGCAGAACGCGACCGCCACGCACGCCGAGCTGAGCGCCGCCCTGCCCGGCACGATGGTCGGCCTGCTGCACGGCCGCATGCCGGCGGCGGAGAAGGCGGCGGTGATGTCGCTCTTCACCGGCGGGCAGATGCGCGTGCTGGTGGCCACCACCGTCATCGAGGTCGGCGTCGACGTGCCGGCGGCCAGCCTGATGGTGATCGAGCACGCCGAGCGTTTCGGCCTGGCGCAGCTGCACCAGTTGCGCGGGCGCGTCGGGCGCGGCGCGGCCGCCAGCGTGTGCGTGCTGCTGTTCAGCGGGCCGCTCTCGCCGACCGCCAAGGACCGCCTGCGCGCCATGGCCGAGACGAACGATGGCTTCGAGATCGCGCGCCGCGACCTCGAGATCCGCGGCCCGGGCGAGTTCATGGGCGCGCGGCAGAGCGGCGATGCGCTGTTGCGCTTTGCCGACCTGGCCACCGACAACGCGTTGCTGGACCGCGCACGCGAGGTGGCAGCCTGGCTGCCGCGCGAGCATCCGGCGCTTGCCGCGCAACATGTCGCACGCTGGCTCGGTTCGCGGCAGGATTACCTGAAGGCCTGACGCGTCGCCGCAAGGCCGGCCGGGATAATCCGCGCCGACCATGATCGACGCCCTGCCTCAACTCATCGACTTCATCCTGCACGTCGACCGCCACCTGCGCGAGTTCGTCGTCGCGCACGGGCACTGGGTCTATGCACTCCTGTTCGCCATCATCTTCGTCGAGACCGGCGTCGTGGTGATGCCGTTCCTGCCAGGCGATTCACTGCTCTTCGTCGTGGGCGCGCTGTGCGGTGTCGGGCTCATGCATCTGGCGCCCTCGATCGGCCTGCTCTGGCTGGCCGCCGTGCTCGGTGACCAGCTCAACTACACCATCGGCCGCACGGTGGGCCCCAAGGTCTGGCAGTGGGAGCAGAGCCGCTGGTTCAACAAGCGGGCGTTCGAACAGGCGCACGCGTTCTACGAGCGCTACGGCGGCGTCACCATCGTCGCGGCGCGGTTCATGCCTTTCCTGCGCACCTTCGTGCCCTTCGTGGCCGGTGTGGCCGAGATGACGCGCAGCAAGTTCAGCTTCTACAACGTCACCGGCGGTGGCCTGTGGGTGGCCAGCCTCATCGGCGCGGGCTATCTCTTCGGCAACCTGCCGTGGGTGCAGGCCAACTTCAGCCTCATCGTCTGGCTGATGATCCTCGTGCCCGGCGTGCTCGCGCTGCTGGGCGCGTGGCGCGCCCATCGCAAGGCGGCCGCCGAAGCCGGGACCGCTTGAGGACCCGCTGCGGGCTGCGAGTGGGCACCCGGGGCGCCGCCCGCGCGCTCAGAACGCCTGGCCGAGCGTGAAGTAGGCGCGCGTGCGCCCGCGGCCCGGGATCGGGTCGAGCGCCTGCCCCACGCCCAGGCGCAGGTCGATGGCGAGCGCGTAAAGCAGCTTGGCCTCGCCACGCAACTCCAGCCCCACGCTGCGCCGGTAGTCGGTCGGGTTGTTCACCCCGGCCGCCCAGGCGGCGCCGATGTCGTAGAAGACCGTGCCCGAGAGCCGGTTGATGCCGAGCGCCGGCACCATGCCGTGGCGGTCGATGTCGACGAGCGGCATGCGCCACTCGACGCTGGCAAGGCGCGCCTGCTGGCCGCGCAGCTCGGGCTCGTCGCCGCGGTAGCCGCGCAACGCGATCTCGCGGTTGTTGAGCGCAAAGCCGATGGCGCGGCCCGTTTCGGTGGCGCCGCCGAGCTGGAAGGGGCGCGTGCGCTGCCGCGCGCGCGCCTCGGTCAGGCGCAGCGCCAGCACACCCTTGCCGATGCCGAAGTAGGCACGGGCGTCGGCGCGCACGACGAGGCCGTCGTAGTCGGGCGCGGTGTCGTTGCCGCGGCCCTCGAAGGGCTTGTAGGTCTCGCCGCGCAGCGTGAGCTTGAGGCCGCGGTTGGCGCCGTCGGAGTACCAGTTGCCGCCGCGGCTGTCGTAGTCGGCCACCAGCGCCGCGATGCGCTCGTCCTGGCGGCGGTCGGTGGCCGGGCCGGCCACCGTCACGCGCTCGATGCGGTCGAGCGCCGCGCCGATGCCCACCGAGACGCGGTGCGCCAGGCTGTCGAGGCCGGGCACCGGGAAGAGGCTGAGCCACTGTGCCTGCAGCTCGCGGTCGTACTGCGTGGTCGTCTCGTCGCCACTGCCGCCGGTCCAGGCGCGCGCGACGAGCTGGCGGTCCAGCGCCAGGCCGGTGTGGCCGCGCCAGAGGTATTCGAGGCCGCCCAGCCACTCCTTCTGCGAGGTTTCGTACTGCAGGTAGGCGGTGTAGGCGTGCCAGCCCACGGCGTCGGCCCCGGAGGTGCTGGCGCCATAGGCGGTGAGGCCACGGTCGCCGGTGATGGTGGGAAACCACGAACGCGGATACAGCGTGCGCCAGGCGGCGTAGGGCCGCGCCGGGCCGAGCTCGGCGGTGGTGCCGGATGCGGGCGCGGCTGGCCTCGTTGCCACGCCGGCGGCTGCGCTCGCGGCATCGGCGACGGCGCGCGCCTCGGCGGCCGCCAGCGACGCCGCCCGCTGGCCGGCCGTGTATTCCTGCACCGGCGCTGCGGCCTCCATCCAGCGCAGCTCGTAGCCCTGCGGCGCCACGACGACGACGGCCAGCGAGCCGTCGGGTGCGCTGCCGCCATGCGCCGCGACAGCGGTGTGGCTGTGCGTCAGACGCTGCCAGCGGCCGTCCGGCGTCAGCCGCCAGACGTTGGGCACCCCGGCGTCCACGGCCAGCATCTCCAGGCCCGCCCGGCTGTGGCGCAGGTTGGCGATGGGTGCGTCGTGCACGAGGCGCACGCGCGGCCGGGCGGCCGGGTTGGCGGTGTCGAACTCGAGGACGCGCCAGTCGGCTTCGCGGCGCGTCACCGCATGCAACGTGCGCCCGTCCGGGGCCAACGCGATGTCGATGACGTCGCTGCTTTCGGGCGGCTCATGCAGGACGGCCGGCGGCTCTTTCGAGCCGGGGTTCAGGCGCACGATGCGCGTGCGGCCGGCCTCCAGTTGGATGGCCACCAGGTCGCCGGTCGGGCGGGTGGTTGCGGTCACGCCGCCCGTGCCGTCGGCCTTCGCGCCCACGAGGGTGCTGTGCGTGGCGCCCAGCTGCACTGCCCGCCGCAGGTGCGCGCAGTGCGTGAGCTGCTTCAGGCTCGCGCCCTGCAGCCGGTAGACGTCGTAGCCCAGGTAGCGGCCGCGACAGATGTCGGGCTGCATCACGAGCACGCTGCCGTCGGCGCCGGCCTCGAGCCGCGCGCCACCGAGCACGGTGGTCACACGTTCGCGCTGGACGCCGCCGGCGCCGTCGCGGCGGATGCGCTCGATGCGTGGCGCGGCGAGCCCGTCGTCGACCACCGCAAGCACCGTCCCGTCGGGCAGCGAGGCGAGCGTCGGCAGGTCGAACAGCGGGCCGAGCAGGCGCTGGCCGGTGGCCTCGGGCACCCGCTCGATGGGCGCGGCGCGCGCCGACACCTGCGCATCGAGGTCGGCGAGGAACTCG
This sequence comes from Rubrivivax sp., assembly GCA_016790435.1. Lineage (GTDB taxonomy): Bacteria > Pseudomonadota > Gammaproteobacteria > Burkholderiales > Burkholderiaceae_C > Rubrivivax. The sequence goes on from JAEUPE010000266.1 coordinate 10,857, forward strand.
TCCCACAGCGTGTCCATCATCTTGCCCGTGGCGGCCCAGGGCATGCTGTGCAGGCGCGGCGCGAAACCGACGTCGCCGCTGTGCTGCTCCACCATCTCCTGCGCCTTCGTCGGCCCGTAACGGCGGTGGACGAACTCGAAGAAGTAGGCGCCGTACAGGTACTGTTTCGACAGCGGCAGCGCCCGCCCGTCCGCGTTCAGCTCGGCGAGCTTGAGGAAGCCCCGCTTGCGCTCGGCGCGCAGCCAGGCCTCGAAGTAGGGGCCCTTGAGTCGCCCGCGCCCCCGGCCCGCCTGGTCGCGGTCGCTTTCCTCCCACACGGCCAGGCCCTCGAGCATCCAGCCCGGGCTGAACACGTTCGGCACGAACCAGACGATGCGCCCGAAGATGTTCTGCAGCACGCGTGGCGCGCCACGCACCTTGTCCATGTGCACGGCATGCGTGAGCTCGTGCACCAGCAGCAGGTCGAGCCAGGCGCTGTTGTCGAGCAGCTGGCCCTCGTCGGGCGGGGTGAGGAAGACGCCGATCTTGTTGAACGGCAAGGGCGTGGAGTAGCCGTTCGAGATGTCGAGCTCGGCGTAGACGACGATGTCGATGCGGCTCTTCGGCTCCCAGGCCAGGGCCTGGGTGACACGCGGCCAGGCGCGCTCGGCCGCGCGCACCACGGCCTCGGCCTGGGGGCGCTGTGCGGCGCGGTAGTGGATGCGGAAGTGCGCACTCTCGGCCGTGTCCCAAGCGGGGCCGGGGTCGGCGCTCTGCGCCCTTGCCTGACCAGCGAGCGCCATCGCCAGCAGCAGGAAGAACTGCAACAACAGGAACAAGAGGACCGACGGGATCCCCGTCGACGGTGCCCCGCGCCCGAGCAGGGACGACCAGCGCTTCATCTCTGTTCTCCTTGTCCGGGGCCGCCCGACGCCGCCCTGCCGGGGCGGGGCGTCCACCTCATGGTTCCTGAGTGCGGGCCAGCCGTTCGCTCTTCCAGTACACGTCGTCACCGCCCAGGCCGTCGAGGTTGGCGCGGTTGAGCACGCGCGCCAGCACGAACATCAGGTCGGACAGACGGTTCAGGTACTGCCGCGGCGCCTCGTTCACCGCCTCGGCGGCGGCGAGTGCCACGACGGCCCGCTCCGCACGCCGCGCGATCGTGCGGCTCACGTGCGCCAGCGCCGCACTGCGCGTGCCGGCCGGCAGGATGAACTCCGCCAGCCGCGGCAGCGTGGCGTTGTGGCGGGCGAGCGCTGCGTCCAGCGCCGCCACGGCTTCGGCCTTGACGAGGCTGTAGCCGGGAATCGAGAGCTCGCCGCCGAGGTTGAAGAGTTCGTGCTGGATGACGACCAGCAGCTCGCGCACATCGGCGGGCAACGGCTCGGCGAGCAACACGCCGAGGCTGGAGTTCAGCTCGTCGACGTCGCCCATCGCCGCGACGCGGCGGTGATCCTTCGGCACGCGCGTGCCGTCGCCGAGGCCGGTGGTGCCGTCGTCACCGGTGCGGGTGGCAATCTGCGTGAGGCGGTTGGACATGGCGGCGCCGATTCTCGCCTCAGGCGGGGCGGCGCGGCGGCCGGGCCACGGGTCGCGTGGCGCGTCTTTGTATCGGCCCGTCTTGGCGGGCGAGGGGGCGGGCGTGGCTCAGCCGACCAGGCGCACCATCAGCCGCTCCAGCACCGGGCGCTGGCGCCACGCCGCCACGGCGCGCTCGGCGAAGTCTCGCCCTTGGGGTGTGAGGCGGAAGTAGTGCACGTGCTCGAACCCCTCGGGATTGTCGAACTCCTGCACGAGCTCATAGCGCAGCAGTGGGTCGTACGAGGAGTAGACGTTGCCGCCGTCGACCACCCAGCCGCCGGCATGCTCGCCGGCGTGCACCAGCACATGCCCGCGCCGCAGGGCGCGCAGCACGTCGATGAACTCGCCTCGGTCGGGAATGATCGCCGGGGCCTTGGCGGCCGGGGCGGTGGTCGCCGCAGCAGCGGCGGCGGCGGTGGGGGCAGAAGCGGCAGGCATGAACGGCGACTCCCGGCACGAGGGCGGATGAAGCCATGTTGCACCGCAATGCCATGACGCGCTGTGTGGAAATGCGGCGCTTGACGGAGCCAGTTCACGGGTTCAGTCATTGCGACCGCGCCGCCGGGCGCTCCCGGCCCCATCTCCACGGCCCGGCCCCCACGGCCCGGCCCCGACCGTTCCACGGCGCGGCACGGCGGCGTCAGACACAAGCCCACGACGGGAGGCTCGACTTCTAGAATGACCGCGCCCTTCGGAGACCTGCATGAACGCACCGCACGACCTGATTCCCCGCGCCGCGACCCGGCCCGTGCCTGTGGCCATGCTGGAGGCGTTGCGCCTTCGCTTCGGCGAGCGCTGCTCCACGGCGGCGGCAGTGCGCGAGCAGCACGGGCGCGACGAATCGGTCTATGCCGCCACGCCCCCGGAGGTGGTGGTCTATTGCGAGTCCACGGCCGACGTGGCCGCCGCGGTGAAGCTGGCGCACGAGCACTCGGTGCCGGTCATTCCCTTCGGCATCGGCAGCTCGCTGGAGGGCCACGTGCTCGCGGTGCAGGGCGGCGTGACGCTCGACCTGAGCCGCATGGACAAGGTGCTCCGCATCGACACCGCCGACCTCACGGTGACGGTGCAGCCCGGCGTCACGCGCGAGCAGCTCAACCGCGAGATCAAGGACACCGGCCTCTTCTTCCCCATCGACCCCGGCGCCAACGCCACCATTGGCGGCATGAGCGCCACGCGCGCCTCGGGCACCAACGCCGTGCGCTACGGCACGAAGCGCGAGAACGTGCTCGGCCTGGAGGTCGTCACCGCCGCCGGCGAAGTGATGCGCACCGGCACGCGCGCCAAGAAGAGCAGCGCCGGCTACGACCTGACGCGCCTGTTCGTCGGCAGCGAAGGCACGCTCGGTGTCTTCACCGAGATCACGCTCAAGCTCTACCCGCTGCCCGAGGCGGTGAGCGCGGCGATCTGCCACTTCCCGAACGTCGACGCGGCGGTGCGCACCACCATCCAGATCATCCAGATGGGCGTGCCGATCGCGCGCTGCGAGTTGCTGGATGCCAATGCCATCCGCGGCGTGAACCTCTACGCCAAGCTGGGCCTGCGCGAGCAGCCGATGCTGCTGATGGAGTTCCACGGCAGCGAGGCCGGCGTCGCCGAGCAGGCCGCCACCGTGCAGGACATCGCCCGCGAACACGGCGGCGCCGATTTCCAGTGGGCCACCACGCCCGAGGAGCGCAGCCGCCTCTGGGCGGCGCGCCACAAGTCGTACTTCGCGGCGCTGCAGACGCGCCCGGGCTGCCGCTGCCAGAGCACCGACACCTGCGTGCCGATCTCGCGACTGGCCGAGAGCATCAACGAGAGCATCGCCGAGAGCGACGCGGCGGGCATCCCCTACTGGATCGTCGGCCACGTCGGCGACGGCAACTTCCACCTGAGCTGGCTGCTCGACCCGAACGACCCGCGCGAACTCGCCGAGGTCGAGCGCCTGGGCGTGCAGATGGTGCAGCGCGCGCTTCGGCTGGACGGCACCTGCACCGGCGAGCACGGCATCGGCCTGCACAAGATGGGCTACCTGCTCGACGAGGCGGGGCCGGTGGCGGTGGAGATGATGCGCAACATCAAGCGCACGCTCGACCCGCGCAACATCATGAACCCGGGCAAGGTGTTCGACATCGCTTGACCCCCCCCGAAGCGCCACCGGCGCCTCCCCCCAAGGGGGCACCCCGCCAGCGGCCCGGCAAAGCCGGCTCCGCGGCGGTCGCCGGGCTCCAGGTGCCCAGGCTTGCTCAGCGGCGCACGTTCGAGATCTCGACCACCAGGTCGCGGGCGCCGGGCGCCACGGGCGGCGAGGTGCCTTCAAGATCGCCGGACTGCGGCGTCGCCTGCCCCGACTTGCTGACGCGTGCGGTGACCACCACCTGCTGCGCGGACGAGAGGCGGGCCGCCGGTGACATGGCGAGCGTGTCGTCGAGCGTGAAGGCGGCCGGCAGGTCGGACACACGCTTCTGCAGGATGGCCAGCGGCATGCCACCGCCCGAGGCGGCGCGGGCAAAGATGAAGACCACGTCGCCCGGCGCGGCCTGCGCCTTGAGGGCGGCAGAAAGGCGCACCGTGCCGGTGATGCCGGGGCCTGCGGCCGCTGCGGCGGCGCCCGGTGCCGCGGCGCCGGCCGAAGCCTGGGCGGCCGGTGCGGCCGGAACCGCCGCCGTCGGCGCGGGTTTGCCCTGCCGGGCTTGGGCCTGGGCCACGCCCTCGCGGGCCAGTTCGACGAGGCCATCGCCGGCCGGGCCGATGTTCACCACCTCCTGCCAGCGCTTCTGCGCCGCGGCGTAATTGCCGCGCTGGAACTCGAGCGTGCCGACGAGCACCAGGGCCTTGACGTGGCGCGGGTCGAGCTTGAGCGCTCGCTCCAGCAGGCGCGCTGGCTCGCCTTCGAGCGTGCGGCCGTTGAGCACGCCCAGCGCGTCGGCATGGTCGGTGAGAAGGCCCGGGTCCTCGGGCTTGATCGCCAGCGCCTTCTGGTACGCGGCGGCAGCCTCGGCATAGCGGCCGAGCGTCATCTGCGAGCGCGCGAGCAGGCTCCAGCCTTCGAGGTCGCCCGGCGACTTCTCCAGCCGTTCGGTGAGTTGCTTGACGAGCGTGTCCAACTGCTCGGCGCCCGTGCGCTGCGGCGCTCCGGGGGCGCTGCCCTGCGTCTGCTCGAAGCCGGGCGGCGGCGTGCCCACCGCCTGCGGCGAGCCCTTCCAGCCATAGCCCACGCCCGCCAGTACCAGCACGAAGACGCCTGCGATGGCCCAGAAAGGCCCCGACAGACGGCCCGCCGACACGGCAACCGGCGCAGGCGCCGAAGCCGCCGGCAGCTGCGCCTGGCCCGACGGGGACGCCGCCGAACCCGCCAGCGCGGGCGCGGCTTCACCCGCGATCACGGTCTCGACGATGCGCTGCTCCAACGCCGCGCGGTCGGCGTCATGGGCTTCACCGCTCGAGGCGCCGCTGGCCTGCCGCGCCTGCAACTCGAGCCACTGCGAGCGCAGTTCGTTCAGAAGGGTTTGGTTCATCGGGATCGTTGTTCTTGGCCGCGGCCGGCGCATCAGCGCACGGGCTGTCGTGCGGGGTCGTCGTCGGGTTCCGGATCGGGCTCGAAGGCATCGTCGCTGGCACGGGCGCGCCGGCGCAGCACGAAGAACAGCATGATCACGCCACCGCCGAACAGCAGCACCGGCCCCAGCCACAGCAGCGCGGTGCTCTCCTTCATCGGCGGCCGGTAGAGGACGAAGTCGCCGTAGCGCGCCGTCATGTAGGCGAGCACCTCCTTCTCGCTCTTGCCCTGGCGCAGCATCTCGCGCACCTGGTTGCGCAGGTCGATGGCGAGGCCGGCGTGCGAGTCGGCGATGGTCTGGTTCTGGCACACCAGGCAACGCAGCTCGGCGGAAATCTTCATCACCCGCGCCTCGAGCTCGGGGTCGGCCGCCAGGGGTTGCGCTGGCGCAGCCACCGATTGCAGGGCGACCACAGCCATCGCAACCAGAAGCGAAGCGCGCCCGAGTGCCCGTCGCGCCACCACCCGAGCCCAACGCAGCCCAGCGGCCGCCGCGGATTCGGCTTCGCCAGGCCGCTGGCGGCGCCCCCCGGGGGGAGGCGCCGAAGGCGCTTCGGGGGGGGCCTTACGCTCCATCGATGGCCTTCAGCAACGGCTCGATCTTCTGGCGCATCAGCTCGGCCGTCACCGGCCCCACGTGCTTGAAGCGCACCACGCCCTGGCGGTCGATGACGAAAGTCTCCGGCACGCCATACACGCCCCAGTCGATGGCCACCTTGCCGTCAGCGTCATGCAGCGACATGACGTAAGGGTCGCCGAGCTGCCGCAGCCACGGCAGCGCGTTCGAGCGCTGGTCCTTGTAGTTGAGGCCGACGATGGGTACCTTGCTGCGCCGCGCGAAGTCCACCCACAGCGGATGCTCCTCGCGGCACGGCCCGCACCAACTGGCCCAGACGTTGAGCACCCAGACCTTGCCGAGCAGCTCTTCGCCCTTCACGCTCCTGGCGGCATCGTCGAGCCGCGGCAGCGTGAACGCCGGCGCCGGCTTGCCGATGAACGGCGAAGGGACTTCGCGCGGGTTGAGCGAGAGGCCGCGGCCGAGGAACATCGCCAGCACCGCGAACGCGGCCAGCGGAACGAGGAAGAGCCAGACCCGCGAACGCTTCGCGGGGGCCGTGCTCGCCTGCGGCACGCTCGCCACGCCTCAGGCCCGGCCCGGCAGGCCGGGCATCGACTCGGTGACCCGTGCCTGCGCGGCGGCACGGGCCCGATAGCGCCGGTCACCGGCGGCGAGCACGCCGCCGAGAGCCATCAGCACGCAGCCGCCCCAGATCCAGTCGACAAAGGGTTTGATGTACACGCGCACGATCCATGCGGCGCCATCGTCCACCGGCTCGCCCAACGAGACATAGAGGTCCTGCGTCAGGCGCGTGGAGATGGCCGCTTCGGTCATCGGATTGTCCTGCACGCGGTAGACGCGCTTCTCGGGCAGCAGGTCGATCACCTTGACCTTGGCCGCGCCCTCGCCGCGCGTCACCTCCACCCAGCCCTGCACGGCGCGGTAGTTGGGGCCCTCGACATCGCGCAGCCCACGCAGCGTGAAGGTGAGGTCGGCGATCGTCACGTGGTCGCCGGGCGCCATCTTGACGTCGCGCTCGGTCTCGAAGCTGCGGACCATGGTGACACCGAAGATGAAGACCGCGATGCCGAGGTGCGCCACCCACATCGCCACCACCGAGCGCGGCACGAGCGGCGCGCGGTCGAAGAACGAGCGCGGCACGGCCTTCAAGGTGGCCAGCAACGATGGCTTGGCCGTGCCCAGGTGCCGCGGCCCGAGCCGCTCCCAGGCGTCGGCCACGAGCGAGGCGGCCACCCACCAGGCCATCAGCAGGCCGAGCGTCGCCATCCACGAGATGCCACCATCGGCTTGCCGGTGCATGAACGCCTGCGCGCCGGCAGCGAGCACGGCCACCAGCAAGGCCCAGCGCAGCCGCTTGGCCAGCTCCGGCAGCTCGGCGCGCTTCCAGCGCGCCAGCGGGCCGACACCCATGAGGAACACCAGGGGCGCCATCAGCGGCACGAACACGGTCTCGAAGTACGGCGGCCCGACCGAGATCTTGCCCAGGCCGAGCGAATCCAGCGCCAGCGGATACAGCGTGCCCAGCAGCACGGCGCCGCAGGCCGCCACCAGCATCACGTTGTTGGCCAGCAGCGCCGTCTCGCGCGAGGCCACGTCGAACCGCGCGCCCAGGCCCACGGTCGGTGCCCGCCACGCATAGAGCGAGAGTGACGCCCCCACCACCACGACCAGGAAGCCGAGGATGAAAAGGCCGCGCGCCGGGTCGGTGGCAAAGGCATGCACCGACGACAGAACCCCCGAGCGGACGAGAAACGTGCCAAGCAGCGACAACGAAAACGCGACGATCGCCAGCAGCACCGTCCACGACTTGAAGGCACCGCGCTTCTCGGTCACCGCCAGCGAGTGGATGAGCGCCGTGCCCACCAGCCAGGGCATGAAGGAGGCGTTCTCGACCGGATCCCAGAACCACCAGCCGCCCCAGCCGAGCTCGTAGTAGGCCCACCAGCTGCCGAGCGCGATGCCGACGGTAAGGCAGGACCACGCGGCCACCGTCCACGGCCGCGTCCAGCGCGCCCAGGTGGCGTCCAGCCGGCCGCCGATGAGGCCGGCCACCGCCAGGGCGAAGGCCACCGAGAAGCCGACATAGCCCATGTAAAGCATCGGCGGGTGGATCACCATGCCCGGGTCCTGCAGCAGCGGGTTCAGGTCGCGGCCGTTCGCCGGCACAGGGAACAGGCGCTCGAACGGGTTGGACGTGCTCAGCGTGAAGAGCAGGAAGCCCACGCCGACCGCACCCATGACACCGAGGATCCGGCCCACCACTTCGGCCGGCAGGCCGCGGCTGAAGCGCGCCACGGCGGCCATCCAGCCGGCCTGCATGGCCAGCCACAGCAGCAGCGAGCCCTCGTGGCCGCCCCAGACGCCGGCGACGCGGTAGGGCAGCGGCAGCTCGAGGTTGCTGTGCATGGCCACATACAGCACCGAGAAGTCGTTGCGCACGAAGGCCGCGGTGAGGCCGGCGTAGGCCAGGACGATCGTGATGCCGAATACGTAGGTGAGCGGCCGGGCCGTCGCCACCCAGTGCGGTCGCAGCATGCGCTCGCGGCCCGGCAGCCCGACCGGCAGCGAGCCGGCGATGGGCAGCACGGCCAGCAGCAACGAGACGCCGAGCGCCACCCAGAGGAAGAAGTGACCGATTTCGGGGATCATGGCTTGGCCGGCCCGCCGCCGGTGGTGGGGGCTGTCGTGACGAGGCTGCGCGAAGCGCGTTCCTGCGCTTGGCCGGCTTTCTGCAGCGCCTCGGCAGCCTCCGGCGGCATGTAGTTCTCGTCGTGCTTGGCGAGCACCTCGCGGGCCACGAACACCCCCGACTCCAGCTTGCCCTGCGCGACCACGCCCTTGCCCTCCTTGAAGAGGTCGGGCAGCACGCCTTCGAAGCGCACCGGCACGGTCTTGGCCGAGTCGGTGACGACGAAGTTCACGCGCACGCCCTCGCGCTTGATGCTGCCCGGCTCGACCAGGCCGCCGAGGCGGAAGGTGCGGCCGGAGGGCGCCTCGTGCGCCGCCACCTGCGAGGGCGAGTAGAAGAAGACGAGGTTGCTGCGGAAGGCGTTGAACACCAGCGCGGCAATCGCACCGGCGGCCAGCACCAGCAGCGCGGCCAGCGCGAGCCGGCGTTGACGGGGTTTCAGCGTGGACATCTCAGGACCTCCGGGTCGCCCGGGTCACCGAAGCCCCCGGGGCGGTCACGATCAGGGTGAACTCGGCAGCTGCCATTCAGACTTCCTCGGGGCGCTGAGCCACCTCGGGCGCCGGGTCCTCGAACGATGGATCGGCGATCGACGCGAGCGCGTGGCGATGCTGGCGAGCGGCCAGCCAGGGCTCGACGACGAACGCCACCAGCGCCGCGCCGTACGAGCCCCAGACAAAGAGGCCATAGCCGCCCATGGCGAAGAACTCGCTGGCGCTGCCCCAGTTCATGCCACGCTCTCCCGCGTGCCGCCGTGCGCTGGCGGCGTGGGCGGCGTGGGCGAGCTCCCTGCGGCGAGTTCGCGCACCCATTGCGTGTGGCGCTCGCGCAGCAGCGCCATCGCCCGGGCGCGCATGAACACCACCGCGAAGGCATAGGCCCAGCACGCGAACGTCATCAGCAGCATGGCCGTGAGCATGGTCTGCGCCATCTTCGGCGCGGCGGTCAGGCTGACGGTGGCGCCCTGGTGCAGCGTGTTCCACCACTTCACGGAGAAGTAGATGATCGGCACGTTGACGCTGCCCACGAGGGCCAGAAGCGCGCCGGCCTGGTCGGCACGGCGCGGGTCGTCGATGGCGTTGACGAGTGCGATGAAGCCCAGGTACAGGAAGAGAAGCAGCAGTTCCGAAGTGAGGCGCGCGTCCCAGACCCACCACGTGCCCCAGGTGGGCTGGCCCCAGAGGGCGCCGGTGATCAGTGCCAGCGCCGTGAACAGGGCGCCCGTGGGTGCGATGGCGCGCGCCAGCACCGAGGCCATGCGGGCGTTGAAGGCCCAGCCGATGGCGGCCCAGAAAGCCATCGCCAGGTAAAGCAGCATCGACAGCCAGGCCGCCGGCACGTGGATGAAGATGATGCGGTAGCTCTCGCCCTGCGTGGCGTCGGTGGGCGCAACGAAGAAGCCGATGTACAGGCCCGCCGCCGCGCACACCAGCGCCACCGCCCAGAACCAGGGCAGCGACGCGCCGGCGAGCCGATAGAAGCGCATCGGCGCGGCGAAGGTGAAGAGGCGCAGGCTGTCGGCGCGGGAATTCATCGTGGCCATGTGGACGGTGGCGGTGCCGCGGGCGGCTTCGGCGGGCCGGGCGGCCGGGGCAGCCAGGCCGCCGGCCGCCGCCGCGCACGCTCCCCGCTCGGACGGCCGCACCATGCGGTGCAGGCTGCGCATCTTAGGCGATGGCCTCACGATGCGCGGCTGCAATTGGGCTTGCCTTGAATCAGGTCAAGTGAGAGTGCTTGCCAGGCGTTGCAGCAGGTGAGCGCTTGTCTCCGATTGCGCGAAGTCAAGCCCGGGTGGGCGCAGCCGAAGCTCAGGCCAGCGCGATGCGCAGGGCCGCCGCCGTGGCCGGCGGCGCCCCCACCAACGTGCCGATGAAGAGCGCAGCGAGCAGCGACAGGTGGCCGTCGACGGCCTGGCCTGCTTCCAGCGCCGACACGGCACCGGCACCGAAGATCAGCGCCGGCACCGCCAGCGGCAGGACGATGAGCAAATTCAGCAGCGCCCCGCTGCGCAGCCCGAGCGTCAGCGCCGCCGAGAGCCCGCCGAGCAGGCTGAGGATGGGCGTGCCGAGCATGAGCGTGGCGACGAGCAGGGCGATCGCCTCGCCCGGCAGCCCGAACATCAGGCCGATGAGCGGGCTCACCGCCACGAGCGGCAGACCGTGCGTGAGCCAATGCGCGACGGACTTGCCGAGCGCGAGCAGCCAGGCGGGCTCGGGTGCGAGCAGCAACTGGTCGAGCGAGCCGTCGGCGTGGTCGGAGCCGTACATCGGTGCCAGCGACAGCATGGCAGCCAGCAGCGCGCCCACCCACAGCACGCCGGGCGCGATGTGGCGCAGCGTCTGCGGTTCCGGCCCGACGCCGAGCGGAAAGAGGCTGGCGGCGACGACGAAGAAGACCACGGGCAACAGCGCTTCCACCGGCCGGCGCGCCGCCAGGCGCAACTCACGCGCCAGCACGGTGGCGAAGAAGCCGCTCATCGCTGCGAGACGCCAGCGGACACGGACGCGGCGGGCGGCGGGCCGCTCGGCGCCCGCCCTTGGCGCGCCTCGGGAAGCGTGACCACACGCGGCGCCGGACGCAGGCGGTCGATCTGCTGATGGCTCGTGAAGAGCACGCAACCGCCCGCCGCGGCAATGGCGGCGAACAAGCCGGCCAGGCGGTCGATGCCGTCATCGTCGAGCGCATCGAACGGCTCGTCGAGCAGTGCCAGCGCCGGCTTCGGCGCCAGCGCCAGGCGGGCCAGCGCCACGCGACGGCGCTGCCCCTGGCTCATGGTGCGAACGGCCCGCCGCGCGAGCGCGCCCACGCCGAGTGCAGCGAGTGCCGCCTGCACCTCGCTCGGGGTGGCGGGCGTGCCCGCCAGGCGCGCCGAGAAGCCGAGCGACTCGGCGGCGGTCAAATCGTCCTTGAGCGCATTGGCATGCCCGAGATAGAGCAGCTGGCGGCGCCACCCCGGATCGACGGCCTTGATGGGCCGACCGCCGAGCTGCAACTCGCCCGCCGCCGGCATGCCGAGCCCGGCCAGGGTGCGCAGCAGCGTCGTCTTGCCGCGGCCGTTGGCACCGCGCAGCCAGACGATCTCGCCTGGCGCGAGACGCAACTCGAGCCCGTCGAAAAGAGCTCTCTCGCCGCGCTCGCAGCGCAGGCCGATCGCCTCCAGGGGCGGCAGGGGGGGCCAGTCGGACACGTTGCGGGGAAGAGGGTGCCGGCTCGAAACTCGTCGCGCGGCGCCTTGCACTGACTCTGCGCTGATCGCCGGATCGCGGGTGCGGACGGTAACACCGGTCCGACCACCCCCTTCGGGGCGTCCCACGGGCAGCGGTTGTCCGCGCCCGCGGGCCCGCCTAGGATCGGCCCATCATGAGCCCCCCCTCCATTCAGGCCGCCGCACGTGTGCGCAGCGCTCTCGCGCGGCGCGCCGCCGCCACGCTGCTGGCCTCGGCGCTCGCCGCGCTCGCCGGTTGGGGCGCGGTGGTGGAACCGGCCCTGGCCCAGGCGCCGGCGCAGGAGGCGGCGCTGCGCCCGCTGCTCGCGGTGGAGAACGGTGGCCACAGCGCACCGATCCGCCGCATCGATGTTTCGGCCGCACGCGGCCTGGTCGTTACCGCCTCCGACGACCGCACCGCGCGCGTGTGGGACCTCGGCAGCGGCGCACTGCGCCACGTGCTGCGCCCGTTTGCCTTCGGCGCCGAAGGCGGCCGGCTGTACGGCGTGGCCATCCATCCGCAGGAGCCGCTGGTGGCGGTGGCCGGCACGACGGGTGGCCCCATCACGGGCCAGGCCGCGAGCGGCCCCGCGCACCCGCACCTGATCTATCTTTTCGACCTCGCATCGGGCGCGCTGCACTCGACCATCGACGCCCGCGCCGGGGACATCCGCAAGCTCGCCTGGTCGGCCGACGGCCAGGTGCTCTTCGCTGGCTACAACGGCACGCATGGCGTGCGTGCCTTCGCGCGCGACGGCCGCGAGCTGCTCGACGATCGCACGTCCGGGCCCGTGTTCGGCCTCGCCACGCACGCCAACGGCCTGGCCGCCGCCGTGGGCCTGGACGGCGCGTTGCGTCTCTATCGCATCGCCGCCGGCGGGCGCGCCGTCGAGCGGGCGGCCACGGCCAACCTGGGCTCGCGGCGGCCGGCCGGCGTTTCCTTCAGCCCCGACGGGCGCCAGCTCGCGGTGGCCTTCGCGGCGCGCGGCGAAGGCGTCGAGTTCTTCGACGCCGCGACGCTGCAGTCGGCCGCCCGCATGGCGGCGCCCGCGTCATATGCCGGCGACTGGCGCGTACTCGCCTGGAGCGCCGACGGCCGCACGCTGGCGCTGGCCGGCACGGCGCACTCGCGAGACGTGCGGTTTCCGGTGCTCGGCATTGATGCCGCTGCGCGGAGCGCAGGTACCAGCACGGAGGTGGCCTCGGACAGCATCACCGACCTCGTCGCGCTGCCGGGCGGCGGCTTCGGCTATGCGAGCTTCGACGGCTCGTGGGGCACCGTCGGCGTGCCCGGCCAGGCTCAGCCGCGGCGCGTGGGCTCACCGGTGCTGGCGGTGCGCGGCAACATGCCGCTCGATCTGGAGATCGCCGCCGACGGGCAGGCGGTGCGCTGGGGCCAGCGCGGGCCCGGGCGCGGGCTGGCCTTCGCCTTCGATCGACGCCGCCTCGTTGCCGGCCAGGCGCTCGCCGGCGTGAGCCTGCGCGAGCCGGACACCCGGGCCGGCGGCCTGAGCGTGGCCACCGACTGGCTTCTCGACGGGCGGGCGCCCGTCGTCGGCGGGCGGCCGGTGGCGATGGCCCAGGACGAACGTCCCCGCGCGGTCGTCGTGTTGCGCTCGCAGCCGGCGGCGGCTGTCATCGGAACGAATCGCGCACTGCACCGTGTCGACGCTTCGGGCCAACTTGCCTGGCGCGTGCCGGTCGACACCGAAGTGCGGGCTGTCAATGCCAGCGCCGATGGCCGCCTGCTGGTGGCCGCGATGGCCGATGGCACCTTGCGTTGGCACCGCGCCAGCGACGGCCAGTTGCTGCTGTCGTTGCTGGCGCAGGAAGACGGCCGCTGGGTGGCCTGGACGCCGAGCGGCTTCTTCGACGCCAGCGCCGGCGCCGACCGCATCGTCGGCTGGGCGCTGGCTCGTGGCACGTCGCAGGCAATGGACTTCTACTCGCTGGCGCGCTTCCGCGACCAGTTCAACCGCCCGGACATCATCGACGCCGTGCTCGCCACCGCCGACGAGAAGACCGCGCTGGCGCAGATCGCCGCCCGCGCCGAAGCCGAGCGCGTCGCGTTGCAGCAGGAGGCGGCGCGCCAGGCCGAGGCCGCTCGCCAGGCTGAACGCGAAGCTGCGGCGCGCGCCGAGCGCGCCCGCGTCGCCACGCAGCAGGAAGCGGAACGCCGCGCCGCCGCCGAGCGCGCGGCCCGCGAGGCCGCCGTAGCCGCCGAGCTCGCCCGCCAAGCCGAGGCGGCGAGGCTGGCGAGCATCGCCCAGGCGCGCGCCCAGGCCGAGCGCGAGGCGGCTGCGCAGGCAGCGGCGCGCGCCGAGGCCGAGTCGCGCGCCGCGGCCGAGCGCCAGCGGCAGGAGCGCGACGCCGCCGTGGCCGCGGAACGCGAGCGCCAGCGCCTCGAGGCCGAGCGGCTGGCCGCCGAGCAGCAGGCGCGCGAACGTGAGCGCATCGCCCAGGAGGCGGCGCGCGAGGCTGAAGAGCGCCGCCGCGCCCAGGCGGCCCGGCAGGCGCTCGCGGCGTTGCGGGCCGCCGAGTTTCCGCCGGCGATGCAGGGCGTCGGCGAGCCGCGCCTGAAGGCGGCCGGCAACCTCGTGACGCTGCCCTTCGCGCTGCATTCGCACTCGGTGGCCGGCGACGTCGACCTCACGGTGCGGGTGGCGGGCCGTCCGTCGCTGCCGCGCGAGGTGGTGATGCCCAAGTCGCTGAACGGGCTCACGCAGGGCTTCGCCCGCGTCGAGCTGCCGGTGGCCGACGGCGTCAACCCACTGGCAGTGGAGATCATCGCCAGCAACCGCTACGGCCACTCCGAGCCGCTGGCGTTCATCATCGAACGCGAGCTGCCGCCACCACCACCCGGCGGCTGGCCCGGCGATCTCTACGTGCTCTCCATCGGCGTGGCCGAGTACGCGCGGACCGAGTACCGGCTCGGCCTCGCCGCCAAGGACGCGGCGGACTTCGCCGCCGCGATGAAGCGCCAGGAAGGCCGCCAGTACCGCCGCGTGATCGTGCGCACCCTCACCAACGCCGAGGCGACCAAGGCCGCCATCCTGCGCGAGTTCGAGTGGCTGCGCACCAGCGTCACGCCCACCGACACCGCCATGCTCTTCGTCGCCGGCCATGGCGTGAACGACACGCAAGGGCAGTACTTCTTCATGCCGCATGACGCACAGCACGAGCGGCTGGCGACCACCGGTGTGCCGCAGGCGGCCATCGTCTCCACGCTGGCACAGATCCGCGGGCGCACGCTGATGTTCATCGACACGTGCTTCGCGGGCAATGCCTTGGGTGCACTGCACAAGGCGCCAAAGAAGACCGAGCGCCTCATCAACGACCTCTCTGCGAGCGAGAACGGCGTCGTCGTCTTCGCCTCCAGCACCGGGCAGGAAGAGTCGCTGGAAAAGGACTCGTGGGGCAACGGCGCGTTCACCAAGGCGCTGCTCGAGGGCCTGTCGGGGCGCGCCGACTTCATGCGCGCCGGTCGCGTCACCTACGCCGCGCTGAACCTCTTCGTCTCGGAGGAGGTGTCACGCCTCACCGAGGGCAAGCAGCGCCCGGTGTTCATCTCTCCGCGTGGCGTGCCCGACTTCGCGCTGGCGCGGCTGTAGCCACCGCGCCGCGAGGGCTGGGCGGGCTCCCCACTGCCGCCTTCCGGCGCGCCCGGACGGCGCCGGGCGTCCCCTCTGCTGCGGAGCGGCGGCCCTTTCCCGTCGGCACACACCTTTGCAGGGGAGTCCGCCGGCGGGACATCTGCCTTAAGCTTTGCCAAAGTTTCGTAACCGGCGGTGACTGTCGGTGTCGTCCGCTTGGTGACGGCAGGACTGCCAGCCAATGGCTTGGCCCTAGGAGGCATCCCGTGAAGTACCGCGCCCCTGTTCTCGCCCCGATCGCCGCGCTCGTGATGCTGGCGCTCGGCAGTTGCGGTGGTGGCGGCGGCGGTGAAGCCGGCGAGACGCCGCCACCCGTGGAGCTGGGTGTCTTCACCGGCTTCAGCGATACCGGCAACCTGAACTGGGAGAGCACCGGCGGCGGCGACGGCGGCGGCGTGGGCGACGGCGGCGCCTCCGGCGACGGTGGCGTGGGCGCTGGTGGCGACTTCGGGCAGTTCCGCGGTGCCAACGTCTGTGTCTTCCTGGACAACGGCACCCAGCTCGGCTGCGCGGTCACCGACAACGTGAAGGGCATGGTCACGATCAAGCCCGGTCGCGACTACAGGGGCGGCCTACGCATCGAGCTGTCGGGCACGCCGACGGCCACTTACTACGAAGAGGGCCGCGACACCTTCGTCCCCTTCCCTGCCGATCGCAAGATCCGTGTCTGGGTGCCCGCCATCTCACGCAACATCGGCATCACGCCGTTCACCGAGGCCGCCTACCGCATGCTGACGGAAGGCACCGCGCCCGAGAGCGCGGGCACCAGCCCGACCAAGGAGCAGATTCGCGCCGCCAACGAGCGCGTGCGGCAGGCGCTGAACGAGCATTTCCCGTCGGCGCTGCATGTCGACGACATCGCGCGGCTGCCCTTCATCAAGAGCCAGAGCCTGCCGGCAGGCTCGATGGGCACCGACCCGCGCGGCCGCTACGGCCTCGTCAACGGCGCGTTCTCCAAGCAGGCCTCGTTCCACAACGGCGACTCGGCGACGCCCACGCTGGATGCCGTGCGCCAATTGGCCGAGGACATGCTGGATGGCCGCATCGATGGCCGCAACGGCGACCAGCCGGCTGGCCTGGCGGGCGCGCGCACCTACGACCCGAACACGCTGACCGGCGAACTGAGCTCTGCACTCGCCGAGCAGGCAGCGCGCTTCGGGGCGCAAGAGGCGCTGGACGTGCTGCCCAAGGTGCTGAACTTCGGCAACGTGCGCTATGAGGGCTATCTCTTCGATGGCTCCATCAGCAAGGCCGGCAACGCCAACAGCACGGTGGCCGGCTGGGTGGCGGAGAACACGAAGGGCTTCAGCACCGGCCAGCAGTTCGATCGTCTCCCGGGGCGGCGGGCGCTGGCACTGTTTGGCAACAACGGCCACGGCGGCGGCTTCTACAAGGCCGACGCACTTGGGCCTCGGCACAAGATCTATGCCATCGGCGACAACGTCAACGGCGAACTCGGCCTGGGCACGCGCACGAAGACCGATGCGCAGGCCCTGGAGGTCACGTTGCCGGGCGCGCCTTCACACATCGTCGGTGGTTTCGCGCACACATTGGCGCGCATGGCCAACGGCACGGTCTGGGCCTGGGGCGACAACAGCTTCGGGCAACTCGGGCAGAACGACGCCGGGCTTGCGAACTCGCTGTCGCCGGTGCAGGTGACCCTGCCGGTGGCTGCCGTTGCTGTGGCGGCGGCCAACACCACCTCTTTTGCGCTCGGCGCCGACGGGAAGGTCTACGCCTGGGGCGCCAACGGCGGCTTCGGCCTGCTGGGCAATGGCTCGGCCGACGGCGTGGCGCTGGCCCCGATTGAAGTGGCGGGCCTGAGCAATGTCGTCCAGATCTCCGCCCGCGACAACGATGTCGTGGTGCTGCGGCATGACAACACCGTGTGGCACTGGGGCAGCCATCCGGCCGACGAGAGCGCCTTCGTGCCGGGTGACCCGGCCGCCCCCTATCTGGGCGGCACGCGAAGCCCGGTGCAGATCAACGGCCTGCCCGCCGGCGTGGCGGTGCGCAAGGTGCTCACCGAGCAGGGGCTGTTCGCGGCGCTGCTGGCCAACGGGCATGTCTACACCTGGGGCGTGCATTTCGACATCACGGCCGGTCAGGTTCTGCGCAACCCCAGCACGCTGAACGCCACGCGCATGCTGGGCCTGCCGCCGCTGCGCGACATGATGCCCGGCGGCTTCCAGGGCTACGGCGCGCGTGCTTTCGACCGCCTCACCGGCATGGGCGTGGACTACGGCGGCGGCATGTGGAAGATCCGCGGCCGCGTCGGCGAGGTCTTCGACCCCGAGACCGAGGCTACGCGCTCGGCGCAGCGTCGGCCGCAGGGCCAGGGCCCTCGCGTGGATTGCGAGTCATGCCACACCTTCCTGGACCAACCGCTCGCGGAAATCAAGGCCGCGTCGCGGCAGCCCACCAGCGGCCCGGAGTGCATGCCGCCCACGACGGTGCACGGCGGCATCACGGCTTCGCTGATCCACGCCGAGACCGACTGCGTGCAGTGCCACAACCCCGCGCGCATGAACTACCCGGTGACCACGCCGAGCGGCATGATGCCGTTCGCGGCCAATGGCGGCTGGCCCGATTGCGCCAAGCCCGCTGGCTTGCCGAACCGTTCGTCGATCCCGCCGGCGATCCTGAGCAACTCCTGCGAGGTTCCGCCCAACCACGTCTTCACGCCTCCAGGCACGGTGTGCGCAAGCTGCCACAACAGCGTGGTCGCACGGCCGCTGCGCGATCTGCCCGCCGCCTGCGCGCAACCGCGCGCCAACGAGTTACCCACCCTGCCGACCAAAGCCACCATCAGCGGCGCGTTCGCGACCACGGGCACGCAGATCGCCGCCGGCAGCGTCACCTCGGCTGCGCGGCACGAGCTTCGC
This sequence comes from Rubrivivax sp., assembly GCA_016790435.1. Taxonomy (GTDB): domain Bacteria; phylum Pseudomonadota; class Gammaproteobacteria; order Burkholderiales; family Burkholderiaceae_C; genus Rubrivivax. The sequence continues at coordinate 28,970 of JAEUPE010000266.1, forward strand.
GGCACCTTGTCGGCACCGCTGGCCGCCGGGCAGTCGTTGACCATCGAGCGCAATGGCAGCGCCATCGGTGCCGCGACAGTCACCGGTACCGGGTGGTCGCTCGCCGTGTCTTCTTCGCCCGAGGGGGCCGTGACCTATCGCGCGCAGGTGGTCACTACCACCGGCTTCGGCGCCTTCAGCAACGTGCTCACCTTCACTGTCGACTCCGTACCGCCAGCGGCGCAAGCCAGCGTGACAGGTTTCACCGACGATGCCCTGGGCGCCGTGACCCCAGGCGGGTTCGGCAGCGACACCACGCCCACCATCATCGGCTCGCTCAGCGTCGCTCCCGGCAACGGTGAGATCGTGCAAGTTCTGCGCGACGGCGCTGTGGTTGGAACGGGTACGGTGGCAGCCCTGAGCTGGAGCTACACCGAGGCCGTGCCGCTGGCAGCCGGCGCCTATTCGTACCAGGCGCGCGTGGTCGATGCCGGCGCCAACGCCAGCGCCACCTCGACCGCCGCAGCGCTCAACATCATCGCCGGCCTGCCCACGGCCACCATCACGCAGGCAGTGAACGACAGGACCGGCACGGCGGTACCCAATGGCGGCACGACACCCGACCCGACGCCCACCTTCAGCGGCACCTTGAGCGCGGCCGTGCCTTCGGGTCACGTCTTGCGTCTGTATCGAGGCGCCACCGCGGCGGGCAACGCAACCGTCAACAACGGCAGCCTCACCTGGAGCGCGACGGCCGATGCCGCCACCGACGGCACCTACACCTTCACCGCACGGGTCGAGGCCGGCGGCGTGCTGGGCACCTTCTCGAACGACTATGCCGTGGCCATCGACACCACAGCGCCACTGCAAGTGGCCAACGTGACGCAGATCGCCGACGATGCCAATGGCAACCTGACTCCTCCGGTCACGACCGCCGACACCACGCCCATCATCAGCGGCAGGCTCAGCACAACTTTGGCTGCCGGCGAGCTGGTTCAGGTTCGGCGCAACGGCAGCGTGATCGGCGCCGCTGCGGTCACAGGCCAAGACTGGACCTACACCGAGCAGCCTCCCGGCGTGCCGGTGCCGCCCGGCGCGACGTCGGTGAACGTCACCTACTCGGCAAGGGTCATCGACGCCGCAGGCCTCACCGGGCCCGAGACGGGCTCGACGATTGCGGTCACCGTGAGCCCGGGCAGCTTCCCGCTGCTCAATGCCTCGACCATCATCACCACGGTGAACGGTCGCGCTCAGACCAGCCCGGTCGAGGTGAGCTACAACACGGCGCCGGTGATCGGCGGCACCCTGCAGCGCGCGCTGCTGGCCAACGAGGTGCTCGCCATCTATCGCAATGGCGTCATCCCGGTGGTCTCGCCGCCGCCTTGTGGCATTGGCACGGCGGCATTGGCCGCCAGCCGCACCGCGGCACAACTGGGTGCAGCAACGAGCTTCAGCATCCCCACCAGTGCGCTGGCGGCCAACGGTGTGCCGATGTTCTTCATCGCACGCATCGAACAGGTGGGCGCCTCCGCGGTGTGTGGCGAAGCCAGCGGCACGGCGAGCACCATCGTGACGACGGCGCTGGTGGCCAATGCCACCGCGGCCACCGACATCAACGGGGTGTCGATCTCAGGCGGCAACACCATGCTGGCGCCGCGGCTGTCAGGCACCGTGCCGGCGCTGCGCACGGGCGAGACCTTGCAGGTGCTGCGCCGGTTCAATGGCGGCGCGCCGGTGACGCTGCTGCCCTCCACCGTGGGCGGTGGCAGTTGGACCTACAACGAGCCGGCCGCACTCAGCCCGGCGGGCAGCTACTCCTACACCGCGCGCACGCGGGACAGTGCCGGCAATCTGGGCGCCGAGGGCACGGCGATCGCCGTCAACGCGCTGGCGCCGTTGCCCACCACGAGCATCCGCGTCGAATACAGCGCGGGGCTGCCGGCGCCGCGGGCCAACGGCACCGTGGTGACCAATGGCGGCCTCATCGCCGACCTCACGCCCACCGTCGCCGGCACCAGCTCAGCGGCGCTTCCCGTGGGTGCGAGCCTGCGGGTATACCGCGCGCTCGGCGCGAACACCTGCAGCACGCTCGGATCTGCAGCCTGCCCCTTCCTTGGGACGGCAGCGTTCTCCACCGCCACGGCATGGAGCTTTGTCGACAGCGATGCCGGACAGGGCACGCGCCGCTACGTGGCACGGGTGGAGAACGGCAGCGCCTACAGTACGGGAACGGTGCAGTATGCGGTGACGGTGGACACGATAGCGCCAGCGGTCACGCCGATGAGCATTGCCAGCGGCCGCAGTTCGGTGATGCCCAATACGCCGCGCCCCGCGGGCGGCACCGAGTTGCCCCTTAGCGACGTCATTGGCAATGGCGCCCGCACCAACGACCCCTCGCCCGACTTGCTGGTGCAGCTGTCCGCGCCGCTCGGCAGCAACGACCTGGTGATCCTGCGCGATGGCATCGAGGTCTATCGTGGCGCCGGCACCAGCAGCTGTGGCACCAATTGCTACCGCATGACGATCTCCTCGGGGCTTTCGATTCCGGCGCCGGCCACGGCGCCGAACACCAGCGGCAATCCGATCGATACGCGTGTCTTCGTGGCACGAGTCGAAGATGCGGCGGGCAACGCGGTGCAATCAGCCAACTTCAGCATCGTCTTCGGCTACCACACCTGCGACTTCGGGCGCGCAGACGCCACTTACAAGGCAGTCAACGGCGCCGCCACCGCACACACGGCATGGACCGCCACGCTCAGCTGCGACGGCTGCCACATCGGCGTACGCACCAGTGCCGGGGGCTTGCAGCCCGGCATCACGTCGTCGGGCTCTTTGGTCCCGGTGCCCTCCACGACTCCCACCTACTGGTGCCGGCGTCCATGAGTGCGTCGAGTCCGAAGCACGAAGTCTCATAAGTGAAACGGGGGCGCCTGGCGCTGCCCGTGACCGGCAGCATCGTCGTTGTCGCGGTTGCGCTGCTGTGGTGGCTGGCGCCAACGGCGAAGCCCGATGCGCCACCACCGAGGCAGCCCACCGCCCAGGTGGTGGGGCGCATCGAGTTGGCCGTTGCAGCCGCGGGTGCCGCAGCGCCGATTTGGCCATCCGACGCGACGGTGGTGATCTACGCCTATGCGCTCGACGGCCCACGCCTGCCGCTGGCCGTGCTGCGCCGGCCGGCCGCCGCGGTGCCATTCGATTTCAAGCTCGACGACTCGCTCGCGCCCAATCCGGCGTTTCGCCTTTCGCAGGCGCTTCAGCTGGTGGTTGGCGCCCGGCTGGGGCAAGGTGATGATTCATCACCGCGGCCCGGCGACTGGCTCGCCGCCAGCCAGATCGTTCCGGCCAATGCGCACGGCGTGCGCCTGATCCTGCAAGCGCCGGTGCAGCGCTGAGGCCGGGCGCCGGGTCAGTTCCCTGCCGGCGCCGGCACGCTCCACCGTTTCGTCACGTCGCTCTTGGCGTTGACGCTCTCGAGTTGCACGCCAAAGCCCCACAGCCGCGCGACGTGCTTCAGCACCTCCTGCGCGGCCTCGTGCAGCGGCCGGTCGTTGTGCTGGAAATGGCGCAGCGTGAGCGAGCGGTCGCCGCGCAGGTTGACGTTCCACACCTGGATGTTGGGCTCGCGAGAGCCGAGGTCGTACTGCCGTGACAACGACTCGCGCACCCGCTTGTAGCCGGTGTCGTCGTGGATCGCGCTCACTTCGAGCTCGGCCTGCGCCTCGTCGTCGGTGATCTGGAAAAGGCGCAGCTCGCGCATCAGCTTCGGGCTCAGGTATTGCCCGATGAAGCTCTCGTCCTTGAAGTTGCGCATCGCGTGGTCGAGCGAGGGCAGCCAGGGCGTGCCGGCGAGATCGGGAAACCACTGCCGGTCTTCCTCGGTCGGGTTGCGACAGATGCGCTCGATGTCGGTGTACATCGCGAAACCGAGCGCATAGGGGTTGAGGCCGCTGTAGGCCTTGTGCCCCACCGGCGGCTGGTAGATGACGTTGGTGTGCGACTTCAGCCACTCGATCATCACGCCGTCGGTGAGCCAGCCCTCGTCGTACAGGGTGTTGAGCAGGCGGTGGTGCCAGAAGGTGGCCCAGCCCTCGTTCATCACCTGCGTCTGGCGCTGCGGGTAGAAGTACTGGCTCACCTTGCGCACGATGCGAACGACTTCGCGCTGCCAGGGCTCGAGCAACGGCGCGTTCTTCTCGATGAAGTAGAGCAGGTTCTCCTGCGGCTCTTCGGGGAAGCGCTTCGCCTGTGCGGCGGCGCCGTCCTTCTCGGCCTTCTTGGGCAATGTGCGCCACAAGTCGTTGACCTGCCGCTGCGCATAGGCCTCGCGGTCCTTGCGGTCGGCCAACTCCTGCGCCAGGCTCTTGCGACTGGGGCGGCGGTAACGGTCGACGCCGTGGTTCGCCAGCGCGTGGCAGCTGTCGAGAAAGCCCTCCACCGCGTCGAGACCGTACTTCTCCTCGCACTTGGCGACGTAGTCTTTCGCATAGACGAGGTAGTCGATGATCGACGACGCGTCCGTCCACATGCGGAAGAGGTAGTTGCCCTTGAAGAAGCTGTTGTGGCCGTAGGCGGCATGCGCGATGACGAGCGCCTGCATCGCCATCGTGTTCTCCTCCATCAGGTAGCTGATGCAGGGGTTGCTGTTGATGACGATCTCGTACGCCAGGCCCATGTGCCCGCGCTTGTAGTTCTTCTCGGTGGCGATGAACTCCTT